>NZ_BAFQ01000295.1 GCF_000308375.1 Nocardia aobensis NBRC 100429
GCGTTATCGGTGGTGGGATCGCGGGCAGTTGCCTGGCCGGTGGTCTCGCCCGGCGAGGGCATCGGGTAGCGGTCTACGAACAACAGCGCCCGGGGCCCGGAGCCGGGGCGTTTCTGTTCATCGACGGGCGCGGGCACGACGCGATGGCGGCGATGGGCGTCGATCGTTCGGCGCTGCACGAGGTTTCGTATCCGCTGGCGGGTCTCGACTACGAGGACAGCCGCGGACGGCGCAGCGCAATGCCCAGTCGCGGTCATCGTTTCTGGTTGCGCCGCAACCTCATGGGCGTGCTGTCGGAGTTCGTCGCGGGCTCGGGCGCCGAGCTGCGCTACGGCGAGCCGATCACCGGCGTGACCGTGGGCGAGGACAACCACACGATCCGGCGCGGCTCCGAAGTCCTCGCCGCCGAGGGACTGCTGATCGGCGCCGACGGTATCGACTCCGTCGTCCGCGCCGCGCTGGAACCCGCTCGCACTCCCGTCTACGCCGGTGACGTCGTGCTGTACGGAATGACCGGCACGCCACTGGATCCGCCACCGCCCACCACCCCCGCAGTCCTCCACTTCTACGCCGAGGTCGCCGAAGACGGCAGTGCCGGAAGTACTTTCGGCCACATCTGGCGTCCCGAGGATCCGGCAGCCCTGTGGTTCGTGCGGATCCCGCGCGATCCGCTCCCCGGCACCCGCGACGATATCGGGATGCGACCGGTCGACGAGTGGGCCGAAACCGTCCTGGCCGCAACACCTTCCAGCCGGGCGCTGGTGTCGGCCTTCCTGTCGCGGACGGAACAGGTGCACGTCAGCAACGCCCGCAACGTCCCCCTGGAAGATGCACGCGCACCGCAGGATTCGGTCATCCTCATCGGTGACGCCGACCACGCGATCACTCCGGCCGCCGGAGTGGGCGCCCGCGACGCGCTCGAGGACGCCCGCGCCGTCTTCGACGCGATCGTCGGCACCGCCTCACCCGCCGAAGCGATGACGCAACGCCGCAAGCAGATCGTCATCGACCGCGAAGCGGCTCTGCGGGCGCGGCGCCGATGACGACTATCGCACCGGCAGCCCTGTGAGCCGGGCGAGGGCGGTATAACCGTCGTCGGTGCCGGGCCAATGGGCGCGGACCGCCTCCGGGCCGGCGGCGCGGACGACGCTGCGCAGGACCGCGGTGACGATGATGGCGTCGTCGGCGTATCCGATGACGGGGATGATGTCGGGGATCAGGTCCAGGGGTGAGGCGAGGTAGGCCAGCACCAGCCAGAGCCGGATCCGGACGCCGCGTGGCAGGGAGCGGTCGGCGGCCAGGCGGCGGATCAGGCGCAGGGTGTCGGGCAGGATCCGCAGGGCTTCCCGCAGCAGGTTGCCCCGCGGCCGGACGATGATCAGCGCCGTGATCAGCGCAAACCAGCACACGATGAGCGCGGCCGCGACCGCGATCAGCAGATCCCACCACCACGAGCCGGTCATGATCGGTATCCCACCATCACACGTCGCCTCGATCGGCGGTGGGGTCCCCGGGTCCGGTCGTGTTCGCCTCCACACGATCGTGGCGGACACTTCGACCGCAGGTTTGCCCATAGCTTGCCCGGTCGCTTGGCGGTACCGTATTCACAAGCCTCCGCCGTCGGATTGGAGAGCATCGTGAGCGACGAATCGGCTCGCAAGACATTCACCGAACTGAAGGAACGCGCCGGGCGCCGTCTCGTCAGCGGACCGGAGCGTTCGTTCATCCCGGACGCCGATCTCGACGAGTTCTGGGCCACGCTGGAGCCCGCGACCATCGATTTCATGATCGGTGAATGGCAGGGCGGCGAGTTCGACACCGGCCACCGGGAGAACGGAACGCTGGCCCTCATCAACTGGTTCGGCAAGACGTTCGATTCGGCCACCGATGTGAAGCCGCTGGTCTGTCTGGACGCCGACGGCAACAAATACTCGAACACCGACAACGGCGAGGGCAGCCTCTGGATGGAGGAATTTCGCGGCGAGGTCACCGCGACGATGGTGTTCGACGGGCAGCCCGTGCACGACCATTTCAAGAAGATCGACGACGACGCCGTGATGGGCATCATGGACGGCAAATACGCACTCGACGACGGCCGCTACGCCTACTTCTATCTCGAACGGGCCTGATCCGGCGTCGATGACCGCCTCGCGGGCGATCCGATTCGGTACTCCTGGTCGATGATGCCGACGCCCGCGCGTGGTCGAGCGGCGGCGGTGACCCGTGGCCGCTACGCCCCCGCGAGGGTCTCGAGGTGGACAGCGGTGGCCGGCGAGGTCACCGAATAGTCGGTGGTGCCGGTGAAGTAGGCGCGGGTCCATGTCGTGGTGGTTCGTTCGAGCATGGCCCAGTTGGCGGGCTGCGGTGTGCCGCAGAATAATTCGCCCAATCCATCGCTGGAAGGTCCTTCGGCGTCGGTGTGTTCGCCGGAGGTGAGGCGAATGCCGACGAACGGCCGGTGCAGGTGCGTCTGAAGGGCCGCTGTGCCGCTGGCGAAGTTGTTGCACAGACCGGGTGGGCCGGAGATCGTGAGAATCGGCAGGGCGGTAGGGGCGAGATCGGCCAGAGCGGTGTCGGTGTTGGTGCCGAGGAAGGATTTCACCGGATCCAGCAGGATCAGTCCGCGCAGATTCGGCCAGGCCTGCGCAGCGCCGGCGTGCAGGCGGTGGGCGACGTACTCGACCGCCTCGGCCCCGGCCGAATGGCCGATGAACACGAACTGCCGCGGCAGGGCGGGTGCGGTGACGCCGGCCTGCGCGGCGGCGGTGGCGAGGGCGGTGGCCAGTGGGCCGGTGGGATCGTTCGCGGTAGCGAACAATCGGGCCACCTGATCCAGGAACACCGTATTGTCGCCGAGGTTCTGCAGCGTGCAGCCCGACAGGTTCATGAACGGCAGGCTCGGCGCGAAGACGAGGTTGCCGGCACCGGCCAGACGAGCGGCGAGCGCGGCGACATTGCCGTCGGCGCGGGCGAATCCGTGCTGCAACCACACCAGTCCGCGCGGTGCGCCGGTGGGCAGATACCAGTCGGCATGTTGCTCGAGGGTCGTCCCGGCGCACGGCAGCGCGATCGTCCCCGGCAAACCTGGCGAGTCGGCGGCCGCTGGGGCGAATCCGAGGACGGCGACGCATGCCGCGGCCATGACGGTGAGGGCCGAAGTTCGAAAGGCCATCGCGACTCCCTGTGCCGGGCAGCCGGTTTCGGCGCGGTGAGCCGACCGCGAGGGGGTTCCTGAGAAACCCAACGGGTGGACAGCTCCGGGCCGAGACCGCTATGTTTCATTCACCGAAACGGTGTTTCTTCCAAGGGAATAGTACGGCGATTCCCGAGCCGGTGCGAGGGGTAGTTGATGAGATCGGCGCTCTATGTTCCGGGCAACCGTCCGGCGCTGTTCGACAAGGCGTTGGCCGGACCTGCCGATGTGGTTCTGCTGGACCTCGAGGACTCCGTCCCGGCAGGGGAGAAGGTCCGCGCCCGTGAACTGGTGTCGGCATGGCTGGCCACACTCCCCGCGACGAGCCGCGAACGCATCTGGGTCCGGGTGAATTCCGGCGACGACGCCGATCTGTGCGCGGTGGCGGGCGCCGGACCCGCCGCGGTATGCCTGGCGAAAACCGAATCGGCCGAACAGGTCCGCGCGGCGGCGGGCGTGCTGAGCGACCATGAGCCGGCACCGGGCGTTGTCGGCATCTGCCCGCTGCTCGAAAGCGCGGCGGCGGTGCTCGCTGCCCGCGAGATCGCCGCGGCGCCGCGGGTGCTGCGACTGCAGCTGGGTGAGGCGGATCTGTGTGCCGATATCGGGATGGCGCCGGGCCCCGACGGCGCGGAACTGCTGGCGATCCGCACTCACCTGGTGCTGGTCAGCGGGGCCGCGGGTCTCGAACCGCCGCCGGCTCCGGTCAGCACCGACTTCCGCGATCTGGCCGCACTCCGAGAGAGCACCGAAGCGTTGGCGCGCTTGGGGTTTCGCGGCCGCACCTGTATCCATCCCGCCCAGCTGCCGGTCGTGAACGCGGTGTTCACCCCGTCCGCCGAGGAGCTGACGCGCGCCCGGGATCTGGTGGCGCGCTTCGAGGCCGGGGCCGGTGGCGTCGTACTGGACGCCGACGGTCGTATGGTCGATCTCGCTGTCGTCCGCCGCGCCCAGCGATTGCTGGCCGAAGCGGGCGATCGGTCACTGTTCGCGCAGTAGTCGTCCGGCCCCTTCGACGCGGTCGTCGATCCCGTGCTCGCGCAACGCATGCCACAGCGTCGCGGCATTGATCGCGATCACCGGTTTTCCCAACTCGCGTTCCAGTTCGTCGGCCGTTGCCACGAAGGACAGATTCGTGCCCACCTGCACGATCGCCTCCACCTGCGGCCCGTCCAGTCCCGCGACCACCGCGCGCAGCCGGTCGGGCCGGACCTTGGCGATATCCATGGCGGTCGAGCAGCGCAGCCCGGTGATCGCGGCGACCTCGAAGCCCGCCTCGGTGAAGAACCGACCCACCTCCTCGTCGGCGACCGGCTGATACGGCGAGAACACCGCGATCCGCCGGCACCCCAGGGCGTGCAGCGCCGCGCGGCACGAACTCGCCCCCGTCGTCACCGGCAGGCCGGTGCGTTCCCGCAGCCGTCGTTCGAAGGCCGCATTGCCCTCGACCCCGCCCCAGAACGTTTCCGCGGACATGCCCATGACCATGCGGTCCGGTTCGGCGGTGAGCACATCGCGCACGGCGGTATCGATGGAGGCGCGGATCTGGCCCAGCAGCGCCCGGAAATCGTCGTCGTCGCCCATGGCCGGATCGGGAATGTACATCGAACCGGCCCGGTAGCTGATTCCCGGCAGCCCGGCCCGCCAATAGTCGTGTTCGACAACGGTATTGGTACTGGGCACGATGACGCCGAAGACGGCGCGGGTTCCCACGGCATTGGTCATCTCGAGTCTCCTCGCTCGCTGCGACCGGCCGCCTCAGCGACGGCCGGAACTGTGTTCCAGTGCCTGATCGACCGCGCGGTGTGCGCGGTCCCGGTCGACGGGGCCGTCCAACAGCAGTACGTCCACGAGCAGCGGCGCCACGATGGACAGCGCGATCTCCTCGATCGCCGCCTGCTCCCGCACTCCGGCGCGGCGCACCGCGGCGCGGAACGGCGCGAGCAGGTCGCTGACGTATCGGTGGCGCAATTCGACGCAGTCGGGATCTGCCGCCGAGGCGGTCACCAGGGCGCGAAGGAACGCGGCAACCGGCTTGTCGCGCAGTCGATCACAGAGTGAATCGACCTCGCCGTGCAGGTCGGCGACCGGATCGCCGGTCGGCTCCGGGGAGGGGTGGGGTGCCACGGTGATGAGTGCGGCGAGGAAGTCCTTGGGTGCCGGCCAATGGCGGTAGATGGTGGTGCGCGCAACGCCTGTCACGGCGTGCAGCCGCCGGGGCGTCAGGGCGGCCGCGCCCTCGGTGAGGACCAGTTCCAGCGCGGCGGTGAGCACGATCTCCGCGGTGTCGGTGGCCGGTCCGGAAGGACGTCCGGGTCTGTTCACGGTAATAAACGATACATCTTGTTTTGCTTATTGATAAGCACTACATTCTGTATCGGAAAGTCAGCTCCGGGAGGAGGACCCCATGCGTCCACATGTAGAGCTCATCGACGACAAAGATCTGATCTGGCACCGCGCCGAGTTCCAGCGCGCCACGGGCAGTGCCGAACAACGCAACCTCAGTTATGACGAGGAGGACGGTTCGGCCTCGCTGAAGGTCCGGTTCACCAGCGACTGGTCCCGGCCCGCAGGCGTGCACGTGGCCGACACCGAATGGTTCGTGCTGTCCGGGCGAATAACCGTGGGCGACAACGAACTCGGAACCCACGGCTACTGGACGGCGCCGGCCGGGGTGTGGACGCCGCCGATCCGGGTAGCGGCCGGTACGGAGATTCTGCTGTTCCGGGAGGGGGGCGGCTGGGGGTTCGACCTGGCGGACGGTGATCGCGAATTCGTGCGTCCCGACCAGGAACTCGTCGTCCTGGATACCGCGTCGATGCCGTGGATCGATGTGAAGGACGGCAGCCCGATGCGGTTCGATCTGGGAGGCACCCCCGTGCCCGGGCTCTACATCAAACTGCTGCACCGCGACGAGAAGACCGGCTTCTACACCCGCCTGATCAAGGCGAAGCCGGGATGGCGGGAGGTGCCGCTGGCGCATCATCCGTGCAGCGAGGAAGCGTATTGTCTCGACGGCGGTTTCGAGTACAACTTCGGCACCATGTGGCCGGGCACCTACTTCTGGCGCCCGCCGTACATCCGGCACGGTGACTTCACCGCCGACGCCGAGCGCGGCTGCACCTGGATCATCCGCTCGGACGCGGACCTGGTCGACTGGTACACCGAGAACGCGAGCGTGTCCATGGCGGGCGATGCCACCAACTGGGGGCCGGACTTCCCGGAGACGGCGGCGCCGCGGTTCATCGAACCGGTCCGGTCGAAATCGGTCGGCGCGTGGGCGAATCCGAGCTATCAGTAGGTCGCGGCCCGTGCCCCTCCCTGGCGCCGGAGGGGCACGGGACCGGTCAATGGTCGCGCAGCAGTGAGCCCGCGCCCTCGATGCGATCGGTGAACCCGTTGTCGCGCAACGCCATCCACCAGGTCGCCGCATTGATCGCCAGCACGGGTTTGCCCAGCCAGCGTTCGGCCTCGTCGGCCAACCGCACCATCGACAGGTTGGTTCCGCACTGCACCAGCGCGTCCACGCCGTCACCGTCGACCTCGCGCAGCGCGGAGCGCAGCTCGTCCTCGGTGACGTGGGCGATGGAAACGGCTGTGGGGCAGCGCAGTCCCTTGATCGCCTTCACCTCGAATCCGAGCTCGCCGAAGAATCGCACCACATTCTCGTCGCCCACGGGTTGATAGGGCGTGACCACGCCGATGCGGCGCGCACCGTAGAGCGCCAGTGCGCGCCGGCACGCCTCGGCGCCGGTGGCGACCTCGAGTCCGGTCACGTCGTGAATCTGGCGCACGAAGCGGCGGTTGCCCTCGACGCCGCCCC
The DNA here is from genome assembly GCF_000308375.1 of Nocardia aobensis NBRC 100429. GTDB lineage: Bacteria > Actinomycetota > Actinomycetes > Mycobacteriales > Mycobacteriaceae > Nocardia > Nocardia aobensis. The sequence goes on from NZ_BAFQ01000295.1 coordinate 7,017, forward strand.
AGAACGTCTCGGCCGACATTCCCATCACCATGTAATCGGGTTCGCAGGTCAGCACCCGCTCGCACGCGGCGACGATCTCGTCGCGGATCTGCTCGAGCAGCCGGCCCATTCCGGCGTCGTCGCTCATATCCTGGTCGCGGATGTGAATGCGGCCGAAATGCGCGGTCACCCCGGGCACACCCAGGCGCGCGAAATCGGGCTCGACCACGGTATTGGTGGACGGGGCCAGGACTGCGAACTTGGCTCGCCAGCCGAGTACGTCGGGCATCGAAACAGCTCCTTCTGGAATCGGCTACGCGGCGAACGGGTCGCGGGTGCGAAACGGTGCCGCGGCGAAGCGGCGGATCACCTTGCCCGTGGTCAGCCACTCGACTCGCGCACCGTTGCGGATGCGAGTGACGGCCCGCTCGGCCAGCCAGGGCGCGACGGTGTCCACCGGATCTGCGAGAATCGCGAAGATCTTGCGGGCCTTGGCCAACTCGTCCGGGTCGGTGTATCCGTGGGTGAGCAGGTCGGTGGTGACCATGCCGGGGCTGAGGACACCGACCGAGACGCCGGGCGGAACCTCCTTGGCGAGCGCCACGGTGAGGTAGCCGACCGCACGCTTGCTGGCTCCGTAGACACCGAGACCGGGTACGGTGCGCCCGTCGCTGCCCAACCCCTCCATATTCCAGATGTGGCCGCCGTGCTCGGACATACCGGCGATCGCGACCGCGCAGCCGTTGAGGACGCCGATCAGGTTGGTGTCGATCACCTTTCGCACCGCGGCGTCCGGTAGCTCCCACATCGGCGCGCGGGTCTGGGAGACGCCGGCGTTGTTGATCCAGATGTCCACGGCGCCGAATCGTTGCGCCGCCGCATCCCACAGGCTGCGCAGATCGTCACGATCGGTGGTGTCGGCGGCCAGCACCACGGCGTCCTCGCCGAGTTCGGTGCGTGCCGATTCGATCCGTTGCGGGTCGGTGCCGCAGACCGCGACGCGATGGCCGCGGGCCAGTAGCGCCCGGGCCATCCCCAATCCGATACCCCGGGTGCCGCCGGTGATGACCACGTTGCTCATTGCCGCTCCAGGACGCCGTGCACGATCACCGACAGCCGGTTGTGTTCGAACACTTGATAGGCGACCGCGAGAGTGGACCCTGCGCCCATACCTGGTTCGGCGTCCATCATGAATTCGCGGCCGATGAGCCGACGGCCGTCACGGTGGTGCAGCCGTACGAAATTGGCTCGGCCGCAAGCCAATCCGTTGCCGAACGCGTCGGGGCCCTCGTGGAATGTGCGTGCGCCGTCGCGACGGACGACGACATCGATCACGGATCCGAGCGGCCCTGCGAACTCGAGCCGATGGGCCGCGGTGAGCAGGTCGAGGGGTCCGACGGTGCGGGTCAGCTGAGTAGTGCCTAGGCTGCGCTGCTCCACCGACCACACTTCCAGATCGCCGGCATAGCAACTGTCGTCCTTGGTGGGAAAAATGAATGTCACTCCACCACAGCGCGTTTCGGTATTCACTCGTTCCTCGGCGAGCGCCGGGTCTCGGGTGTAGAGCCCGGTGAACACGCCGACCATCGCCGGGCCCTGATACAGCACCGACGAATACACCTGGGTGTCGTCGATCGTCTGATTCCACGTGTTCAGCGAGACCTGCCAGCCGGGCCCGTAGTAGTGGGCGTCGACGAATCCGCCGTAGGGCTGCCCGGAGCCGTAGAAGTCGGGCCCGGTGTAGATGCGATCGCCGTCGGAGTCCAGGACACCGAATTCGAACGGGGCGCCGAGGGCGAACCGCCCAGCCATCCGTCCGCCGCCGGAGAGCCCGCCGTCCATGTAGTAGGTGGTCGTGCCGTCCTCGAACACCGAGGACCGGCGGATATCCTCGAATCCCAGCCAGACGCCCTCGGCGTCGAACAGCGAGGGCCGCCCCACCCATTCGCCCGCGATCCGCTGCTGCCAGCGGCTCGGCTCCGTGGTGCTCATCCCTGCAACTCCCGGCGCACCTGTTCGGATTGCTCGGTGCCCAGCAGGCGGGTCACCTGATGCCACACCGGGTCGACCTCGGGGCTGAACAGGTTGGCGCGATTCGCGCGATCGCGGGCCGGCAGATCGGCATCCGGGGCCGGAACGCCCTTGTCCAGCAGGGTGAGCCAATGCCGCAGGTATGCGTCGACGGTCTCGGTGAGTTGCCCGAACGCCGATTCGCTCGCCCGGCACACCACCATCCACGGTGACATCAGCGCCCGCTGCCGGGGACCGATGGCGGCCGGTGCGACGCCGTCGAGCTGCCAGGCCGCATCCAGCAGCGGCGTCAACGGCAGATAGACGGCGTCCAGATAATCCAGATTCACCGCCAGATCGGCACGCGGAATCAGGTCCAGGTGCATGGCGTAGTACTCGCCGCCGTAGACCGCGTCGAGCGTGAAATGCGGCACCGCGGAATCGGCCGCGGTGAACGCGAAGATCATATGGCTGTCCAGGCCGATGGGCGGCACCACCAGATCGACGGTCACCACCTTGTCGATCTGACCACCGCGCAACACCCGCAACCTGCCCACCGGTCCGGGTGACATGGGACTGTGCAGCGCTCTGTCCTCGACGACGATCGAACCCGTTGCGCCGGAAAGTGTTTCGAGAGTGCGCGTACTCAGCGTGGTGGGCAGGCTCATCGTGGGTCTCCTCCCTGGCGGGCCTTGTGCACCCAGGCGGCGGCGAGTTCGGGATCGTCCAGGCGCGCGGGGGAGGCGATGACGGTGGCCCTGCGTCGCGGCGAATCGCCGGTGATCACATCGTCGCCGCCGAGCCACCAGCCGTCCTTGATCAACTGGGCGCGGCGCCGGCGGTAGGCGACCTGCAGGGCATCGCTGCGCACATGCAGCTCATCGGACAGGTCGAACGGAAGCAGCTCCGGACGTTGGGATTCCACCACCGGCCGGTCCTGCAGCAGGATCTTCTCGATGCGCTTGCGGGCGTTGCCGTCGGCCCAGGAGGCGGTGAAGAAGTTTCGGAAGCCGAGAATCTTGATCAGTGTGCGGTCCTGCGAAAGCGGAATGTTGAAGTCGTAGAGCATCAGATTGCCGATCGGCAGCCGCACATGCAGTTTCACGATATTCGGCAGATACCAGGCATTGGTGACGGTGACGTACTCCGGCATCGCCTTGCCGCGAAACAGCAGGCCCCACAGCCCCTTCGGTGGTGGCGGGCTCAGCGGAATATCCGCCTCCGCCGACCAGTCCGTCTGCCGTATCCGGAAATCCGGGATCTGCGGTTTGTCCGGGTTGCCGAACGCGGTGCCGTGCACGAAGGGTGTGTGCGAGGCGTCCACCACGTTCTCGAAGGCGCGTTCGTAGTTGGCGTCGATGACCATCTCGTACTGCACGGCCCGGAACGCCGGATCCTCCCACTGCGGAATCTCCGGAATCGGTGGCCGCTGCGACTCGGGTAGATCGCCGAGGAACGCCCACACCATGCCGTAGCGCTCCACCGCCGGATAGGCGTCCACTCGCGCCTTGCGGGGGATGGCCCGTTCGGGCGCGTTGGCGGGGATGCGCACGCACACGCCGCCGGAGTCGTATTGCCAGCCGTGGTACGGGCAGGTGATGCAGTCCCCGCTCACCGTTCCCAGCGACAGGGCGCCGCCGCGGTGCACGCACAGATCCGACAGGCAGACCGGCGCGCCGGATTCGGCGCGATAGAGCACGAAGTCCTGGCCCAGGCAGGTCACCCGGCGCGGCGCCCGGCCGACCTTGTCCGCGAATTCCATTGCGTACCAAAAGTTCTTGAGCACCGTGATCTCCTCAGCGCCGCTTCAGCAGCAGTCCGTCGTCGAAACCCGACAGTTCGTCGCGGGCGGTCGCCGAATCCTTCAGGTGGGCGTTCAGGAACAGTGTGGTCAGCCGTGCGAATCGGGGCAGGGCATCGGACTCCGCGGGCCCGTCGAGGAATGCGCGGGCCGCGGTCGGATCGGCGTCGGCGATGCCGAAATGATTGGCGCCCGGCACGATCGCGAGCAGATGCTCACCCTCGGGCAGTGCCTCGGCGAAGGTGCGGGCCACCGGATCCGGCCGATCCGCGCCCTCACCGTAGCGGTCGGCGCTGCCCTGGATCACGCCGTCGTTGCCGCCGACACCCAGCAGCACCGGGCAGCTCACCTGCGCGGGAAGCACCGTACCCGGGTCCCAGCCCAGCATGGTGGCGACCATGGTGTGCGCGCCCCACGCGAAAACCGCTCGCACGGAAGCGAAGTACCGCGCGGACTGCAACACCACGGTGCCGCCCGCCGAATGGCCGCCCAGTGCGACGCGCTCCGGATCGAGTGCGCCGCGCAACGGTGCGGTGGTGTTCAGTTCGGCCAGCGCGTCCAGCACCGCCGGGATGGTCGGGCAGGTGGGCCGGGTGCCGTAGGTGTCGGGTCGCGCGGCCGCCAGATCGACGCCGGGCGTGAGCCCGCGCTGCCCACCGAACAGATCGGCCACCCGATCGAAGGTGACCACCACATAACCGGATTCGGCGATCGCGGTCGCGAATCGGCGATAGCTGTCCTGCCCGACATTGACACCGGACAGGAAAACCACCACCGGATAGGGTGCGCCGGCCGGATCGGGGGCGAAGACGCCGGTGAGCCGCTCGGCGTCGTCGCCGGAGGCGACGGCGGGGTAGTAGAGCTTGAGGTGGGCAGTGTCGAAGGGGGCGTCGCCGTCGGTGCGCGCGGACCACCACAGGGAGCGGATCAGGCTCATGGTCACCCCACCGGCCGCGGCAGCACCCGGTCCCCGCCCCAGAGGGCGCGCACCAGTCGCTGGGTGAGTTCGGGGCCGAACATGCGCTCGCCCATGACGTTCGCAGGATCGCGTTCGGCGATGTTGCGGCGTATCCGCAGATCCCGGGCCGCGAGGTCGGCGCGCTCGTCGTCGGGTACCGGTTCGGCGGCGTCCACCCATCCCAGCCACTGGTCGACCTTGGCGGTGAGCAGTTCGGCCACGGTGTCGAGATTGGGTCGGGTGGGTGGGAAGGAATAGCAGTAGGCGACCGGTGAGAGGCTGGTGCGGATGAATCCGGTGCGGCTGGTGAACCAGGTGAAGTCGGGGTGGTCCGCCTTGAACGCCAGCCACGGCTCGTCGGCCTCGGCGTAGTAGCGGTCGTAATAGTCGCCGTCGCCCACCAGATCACCACGAGGCACCGCATCCACGTAGAACCAGCCCTGCGGCCACAGCAGCAGCGCCGACGCCAGATGCGGTACCCGTACCTGCGGCCCGAGCCACGCCGTGAGGTGCATGTTCACGAAACCGGTGCGGGGATCGCCGATCCAGGAATGCACCAGCCAGTCGATCTCGGGTCCGGTGTAGGCGGCGAGGCGGCCGGAGGGTCCGGTCGCCGCGTCTCCGTAGGAGTCGAGGTCGGCGGTACTGGGGTCGCGGGTCAGCTCGAACCGGCCGGCGATCCTGGCCTGCAGTCCGGCCAGCAGCCGCTGCCATTCCGAAAATGTCTCGGTGACATCGGTTCTGGGGTTCTCGTCGACCATCTGCTCGACATGTCGCACGGTTTCACTCATGGCAGCTCCGGTTCGGTTGTCGCGGTGGCAGGTTCGCGCAGGAGGGCGGACACGGCGGCGGCGGGACGTCCCGCGACCAGATCGGTGCCCCGGGATACGGCGCGGTTCACGGCTTGGGCCGGTCGGATGTCGGCCTGCACCCGGTTCGCGCCGGGCGGGGCGGAGGTCACCTGCGGGGCGCTGATCACCCCGGTGAACGGCCCGCTCCAGGCCGTCCACAAGGTGAAATCCGGGCTCAGCGCGTAGATCGAACCGGCCAGCGCCCCGGTCGAATCCACGGCGGCGGCGACGATGTTGAGCCGATTCTCGGCCGCTCGTTCCGGCAGGCCGAGCCGCGTTTCCCAGGGTTCACCGAGAGCGTGCGGCACTGCCACCACATCGGCGTCCCCGACCGCGGCCAGGCGGAAGGTTTCGGGGAACAGCGCGTCGTCGCCGACCACGAGAGCCAGTCGGCCCCAGGGCATGTCGAAGATTTCGAGGGCATCGCCCAGATCCGACAGCCACGGGTGGCGTTCGGTGCGGTGCAACTGGCGCTGATATCCGGCCACGCCCTCGGCGTTCACCAGCACTCCGACATGCGCGTCACCGTCGCGCAGGGATACCACGACATGCGCCGTCGTCCCCCGCAGCGCCGCCGCCACCTCCGGAACAGACACCGTCGCTGATGGGCGCTCGGCCGACGCCGTGCCGGTCAGCGCCGGCAGCACGATCAATGCGGCGCCGCTGCGGGCGATATCGCCGATGAGGCCGACATCGGCGAGTGCCGCGGCCACGGGGAGGGTCGGCGCACCGGCAGGGGCGCGCCGGGGTGAGATGTCGAGCATCGGGGCGTAGAGGCGGGGGCGGCGAGCGGCGAGCACATCGGTTCCGTCGGGACGCCGTTTGTCGTCGGCGAGACCGATATCGATATCCGCCACGACCACCGCCTCACCGCGTGCCGGTGCGCGCGCCACCGTCGTCCCGTCCGGTGCGACGATCTGGCTCTCGCCGGCACCGTGCAACCGATCCGGCGGGACTCCCAGCCGGGCCGCGATCGAGGGCAGCTCGTCCTCGGGTAGCAGCGGGCCGACCTTGTTGGCCGCCACCACCCATACCTTGTTCTCCGCCGCGCGTACCGGAATGTGCAGGCTCGCCTCGTCGGTGGCGAAGGAGTTGAGGCTGTTGAGCAGCAGCTGCGCGCCGCGTATCGCCAGCGACCGGGTCACCTCGCAGATGACGCCCTCCATGCAGGCGTACAGGCCGATGCGGCCCAGCGGGGTGTCGACGACCTCGGAATCGGAGTCACCGGGGTCGAGGTGATCGTTCTCCGCGCCCATCAGAATCTGCTTGTCGGACTGCCCGAGCAGGGCGCCGTCGGGGCCGAACAGCAGGCCGGTGCCGGTGGTGCGGCCGTCCTCGCGGGCCAGCGTCACCCCGATCTTGGTGTACATCCGATGCTGTGCGGCGCGTTCGGCGATCGCGGTCAGGAATCGATCTCCGATCCGGCACGCCATTCGGTGCGCGTGGTCGCGGTCGGCGTACCACGATAGGTGGTTACAGAACTCGGGCAGGACCACCAGATCCGGCGCGTGCGCTGCGGCGTCGTCGATGAGGCGCAGGCAGGTGGCGAGGTTGACCGCGACATCGGTGCCGGCGGCGAGCTGGACGGCGGCGATTCGCGTCATCAGCGCGCACCTCCTTGTCGAACCCGTTTCGTAGAACGAAACGATGTTTCCAATAGTTGCGATTCTGTACCGGCGCCGCGCATCTGTCCAGTGGACGGTCGAGATTTCTGTCGCAATCCTCACCGGATCGCGAAAATCGGCTGTTTCCATGCCGTTACGTGCTTGTTCTCGCTTGACAGCCGTCGTCGCCGACGGTTCAATATGGCAACTGCGAAACCGTGTTTCTTTCTGCGAAACGCGGGCGGAGGTGAGATATGACGACACCACCGGCGGGAGCGCGGCCCGGGTCCGGAGCCACGCGTGCTGAACTGCCCCCCGCGAGCCGGACCGGAACGTGGCTGCTCGCCATCGCCGCGGCGGCGGCCGGGCCTATGACGGGTATCGAGATCGTCTTGCTGAGCAAACCGCTCGGTGGTGTGGTCGGGCTGCCCGCCGCGGTCGTGGGGTATATCGCCCTGACCGCGGGGATGCTCGGGGGTCTGACGGTGTTGCCGGGCGTGCGGCTCCGGTTCACCGCGTCGAGTCGCCGCACCGGCGCGCTCGCCGTCCTCGGTGGCGTGGGAATACTTGTCGCAGCGCTGTTTTCGTCGATGCCCGCCTTCCTGTGTGGCGTGGTCGTGGCCGGTGTGGCGGCGGGACCGCTGCTCGTCACTGCTCGGGCCGTCGCCGGTGTCCGAGTCTGCTACGCAGCGGTGACGGTCGCGTTGCTCGCGGGTGCCGTGCTGGCCGGCGCGTGCGGCCGGCAACCGGACGAGGCGCTGTTCGTGGCCGGGAGTGTGGTGATCGCGGCCGGATTGTCGGTGTCGGTGCGGAACGCATCTTTCGGCGGTGTCGCGGGCGGCCTGCGCGTGTCCGGTACCGCGCTGCGCGGCGGGATGGGATATGCGGCAGTCGGATTCGCCCTGGGGGCGACGGTGCTGCCGGCCCTGCACCTGCTGCTGTTTCGCTGGGAGGTGCTCGACGCCGATCAGCCTGCGCGCCTAGCCCTCGCGATGGTGCCGGCGGTGCTCGTGGTCGCCGCGCGCGGATACCGGCTGTGTGCGGTGCCGCCGCTGCTGATTCTCGCCGCCGGCGGCCCGGTGCTGGTGGCGACCGCGCCCGGCGCATGGCAGTCGATGATCGGTGTGGCGGTCACCGTCACGGCAGCGATCCGTTGCCTCTCCGTGCTGGACCACGAACTGCGACAGCGACTTCCGGGTAGCGAACAGTGGTGGAGCGCAGTGACCGGACTCGTCGTCGGGGTCGGTGGGATCTGCGGCCTCGGCGGCGCCGTCGCCTGCGGGCGGCTGTGGGGGACCGGCTCCGCGCTCACCCTGGCCGGCGTGCCGGTGTTGCTGGCCGCGCTGGTGATCGCGCGGACGTCGGCGCCCGGCGGCGGCCGAACCCAGACCGTCGACCGCCGCGCCGATGCGGACGACCGTCCCACCGCCCCTCAGCCCAGCGAGATCGCCGTCGAAGGAGGCGCCCGATGAAACGCGCACTACTACGGGGTGGACTGGGCCTCGCGTTCGCGGCCGCCATCGCGGCACCCGCCGCGGCCGACACGCCCGCCACTCTGCACATCGACGCCGCGACGGACCTGCGGGAGGGGCAGCGAGTCACGGTGGACGGCAGCGGTTTCCAGCCAGGCCTGGCGGCGGTTGCCGTGGGGCTGTGTAAACAGGGCTATACCAACGGGTTGAACGATTGCGATCTCGACGGCGGCGCCACCTTCGTCAATATCGCCTCCGACGGAACCTTTCCGACGCTCGTGCTCACTCTGCATCCGAAGTTCGAGAACATCGACTGCCTGCGGCAGCAGTGCGTGATCGCGGCCGCGCCGCTGCCCGGTACCGAACCCGCCGGAGTCATCGCCGCCAATTCCGCCGTGACTCCCGTGGTTTTCGCGGGCTCGAGCCTTCCCCCGCCCGCGGCCGTGCCGGTGGCCGGCACGGTGGCGGCGGGCTCCACCGATACGCGCGGCCCGTCCGCGGTGCTGTGGTCGCTGACCGCGGCACTGCTGGTCGTCGTCGCCGCAATCGCCCTCGCCGACCGGCGGCGGCTCTAGGAAATCCAGGAGGAGCACATGTTTCGAACCAGAAACCTGGTGAGCGCGGTATTCGCGGGACTCACCGCTGTCGCGATGTTCGGTGGGGCGCCCGCCCAGGCGGCCACGGTCGCGGTGAGCCAGTCCGGTGGTGTCGCGGTCGGGCAGAGCGTCAGCGTCTCGGTGAGCGGGCTGGCACCTGATCTGGCCTCGGTCGCGGTCGGGCAGTGCACGACGAACATCTCCGGGCCCTCGGACTGCAATCTCGCCGGCTCGCTGCTGGGCACCGCCGACGCGCAGGGTAATTGGGACGCCGGCAGTATCACCCTGGTCGGCTCCGTCGGTGGCGTGGACTGCACGGCGCAGGCGGGCGCGTGCACGATCGCGGTCACCAGCCTGACCGACCCGACCAATATCCTCGCCTCGATTCCCCTCAGCTTCGGATGAGGTCGACACCATGAGACGCAGCATCTTTCGCAGCGCCGTCGGCGCGGCGGTGACGGCCGTCGCGCTGCTGGTGACGGCCCCGCTCGCCGCGGCCGCACCCACCCTGCATCCCACGCCCACCGGCGATGTCACCGTCGGTGAGGTCGTCACCGTCGCCGTGGACGGACTGCCATCCAACCTGGCCCAGGTGGCGGTCGGCCAGTGTAAACCGCAGGTGGTCGCGCCCACCGACTGCAATCTCGGCGCCTCCCTGCTCGGCTCCGCCGACGCGCAGGGGGCCTGGCAGCCCGGAATGCGCGGCAACACCATCACGCTGACCGCGTCGGTCGGTGCGGTGGACTGCACCTCGGCGCCCGGCGCCTGCACCCTGGCCGTCACCAGCCTCACCGACCCCGGCAATATCCTCGCCTCGGTGCCGCTGACGTTCACCCACGCCCCGGCGGTCGCCACGACGGCACCGAAAGCTGCTGCGGCGGACAGTGATTCATCCGACTCGCACACGACGGCGATCGTCGTCGCGATCGTGGTGGTCGTGGTCGTCGTGCTCGCGGTGGCCGGATTGCTGGTGCGGCGACGACGTCGAACCTGACCTCGGCGTGTTCGTCCCTGTGCGGATATCCGTACAGGGACGAACACGTGTGCCGATCAGGGCGGGTAGGCGCGAGCGGACAGCCCCGCACCGCCGGCGCGGAACGCTGCGGGCAGGTGGGTGACGGTGGTCTGCACGTATTCGCGCAGTCCCTCATCGCCGTATTCCCGGCCGTATCCGCTGCGTTTGGTCCCGCCGAACGGGGCACGCAGTGACATTCCGGTGCGGTTGTGGGTGTTGACGAAGGTGAAGCCGGCTTCCAGTCGCGCGGCGAAGTCGAAGGCGCGCTCCTCGTCGGCCGACCACACCGACGCCGCGAGCCCGAGCGCGGAATCGTTGGCGCGAGCCCGGACTTCGTCCTGCGTGCGGTAGGTGAGCAGCGGTACCGCGGGCCCGAACTGTTCGGTGACCACGAGCGGCGCATCGTCGGGCAGATCCAGGACGAGCACGGGGTCGACGAAATAGCCCTCTCCCACCGGGCCTTTCGCCAGCGGGACGACGCGTCCACGGCTGCCCGCCTCCGCGATCAGTGCTCGAAGTCGTTCCGCGGCGGCGCGCGTCACCACCGGGCCCATGGTGACATCCTCGTCGACCGGATCGCCGACCCGCAGAATCCGCTGGGCCGCAGCGGTATACGCCGCCAGGAACTCCGCCGCGCGGTGTTCGGGCACATAGAGCCGTTTGGCGGCCATGCATACCTGTCCGGAGGTGGCGAAGGAGGCAAGCACCAGGCGTTCGTAGTCGTCCGGAGAGAGCGCGAAATCATCGAGGAAGACCGCCGGATCGTTGCCGCCGAGTTCGAGCACCACCGGCGTCAGCGCTTCCCCCGCCGCGGCGGCGATGCTGCGCCCGGCGCTCTCGCCGCCGGTGAAGGCGACCTTCCCGACCGCGGGATGGGCGATCAGCGTCCGCACCACCTCCGGCCCGCCGTGCACCACGGTGGTCTCCGGCAGCGCCTCGGCGACCGCCGACACCGCGAGCGGCGCCAGCGGTGAGGGCTTGAGCACCACCGTATTTCCGGCGGCCAAGGCGGGACCGAGTTTCACCATCGCCAGAATGATGGGAGCGTTCCACGGTGTGATAGCGGCGATCACACCGAACGGGCGCGGCGTGATCCGCAACCGCCCTTGGGCGTCATCGATCTCGGTGTCGGCGAAGATCACCGGGGCCCGATCGCAGAGCCAGCGCAGATAGGTGACGGCGAAACCGATTTCGCCCCGGCAGTCGGCGATGGGCTTGCCGGACTCCCGGGCGAGCAGCAGCGCCAGCGCCTCCCGGTCCGCCGCGATGCGGTCGGCGGCGGTGCGGAGTCGGGCCAGCCGTTCGTCCAACGGCCGCCGCGACCAGTCCCGAAAACTCCGTTCCGCGTGCCGCACGAGCGCATCCACCTGTTCCGGTGCGGTGACCCGGACCGAGCCGACGATCTCGGCCGGACGGGCCGGATTCTCGCGCTCGATCCTCACGCCGTCGACTCCAGGCTGTCCATCAGGCAGGCGCGGCGCAGATAGGCGCGGGCCGCGGCGGGATCGGCAGCCAACTCCCGCAGACCACGGCGGTATTCGGCCTCGTGGGTGCGCAAGCGCGTCCAGTTGGCCCGGCTCGTGCGCTGCACATGGTCGACCGCCACCCTCCGGCGCTGCCGGACCGCCTGCTCCAGCACCTCGTCGGGAGCGCCCGCCAGCACGTCGGCGAGAGCGGACCCCATCCACACCGCGTCGTGAATGCCGCTGTTCATCCCCAGCCCACCGAGCGGATTGTTCACGTGCGCGGCATCGCCCATCAACAACACCCGGCCATAGCGGAACCGTGGCGCGACCCGCTCGTGCACGTGATACAGCGAGGCATGCGCGATCCGCCACGGCCGGCCGAGGTCGGCTACCCGCGCCAAACGTTCGGGCAGACGGCGCAATTCGAGATCGTCGGCGGTATCCGCGGGCGTCGGCAGCAGCACCCGCCAGTGGTCGGGGGTGCGCAGCAGCACCAGCCACTCGTCGGGGTCGAACACGTAGTTGATCGGGGCGATACCCGGCAGCGCCGCGTCGAGCTGTTCGTCGACCGAGGCGACCAGGAACCGCTCCGGATAGGTGCTGCCCTCGAACTCCGCGCCGACCCCACCCCGGACCGCCGAATGTGCCCCGTCCGCGCCGATCAGCCAGTCACATCGCACCGGCCCGCGCGAGGTGGACATCCGCACGCCGTGGGATCCCGTCTCGACGCCGTCGACGGTATGGCCGAACCGCACGCGCACCGAATCGGGTAGCGCGTCGAGCAGTATCGGGGTGAGTTTGCTCTGCTCACACTGCACCCGGTACGGGAAATCGGTATCACCGGCCAGTACGCCGAGATCGAGGGTGGCCACCGGGTCGCCGCCACGCTCGCGGTACTGAAAGGTGCTCGCTACCAGTCCTTTTCCCAGCAGGGCGTCGACGACACCGAGATCGCGCAGCATTTCCAGCGTGGGCGGATGGAAGGTCGACGCGCGCGATTCACCCGCCAGTCCCGCACCCTGCTCGAGGACGGTGACCTCCACACCGCGCCGCGCCAGCACCAAGGCGGCGGTGAGCCCCACGGGCCCGGCCCCGGCGATCGCCACCGTGGTCATGACGTGTGCAGGGCGAAGCGCCCCTCGACGCCGACGACCCGCGCGCCGGTGAAGAACTGCAAGGTCTCGGCCGTCCCCTCTTCGCCGAGTCCCGATATGCCCCAGGCGGGACGCGGGGTCATCGGATGCAGGCTCATGATCGAGGAGCCGTTCACCTTCACCTCACCGGCTCGGATCCGGCGCGCGACCGCGAGCGCGAATTCGGTGTCCGTTCCGCATACATAGCCTTCCAGGCCGTAGGGCACGGCGTTCGCGATGTTCACCACGTCCTCGACGCGGTCGTAGGTGACGACCCCGGCGACCGGGCCGAAGATCTCCTCGTGCGAGTCGCCGTCCAGAAGTGCTGGGGCGCAATAACTTCCCGACTGCGGCAGCACCCCGTACACGTGGTGTTCGCTACCGTCCAGCGCGGCGCGGATCGCGGCCACATGCCGTGAGTGCACGAGCGGGCCCAGATCGGTGCCGAGATCCAGTGGTGGACCGATGGACAGCGTCGCGAGCTGCTTACCGATGGCCTCTGTCAATTCCCCGGCGCGGTCCGCGGGCACGATCAGCCGCCCCAGCGCTCGGCACCATTGCCCGTTGAGGGTGGTGAGCAGTTCGGCGGCCATCCGCGCCGCGGTCTCGGTGTCGGCGTCGGGAAGGACGACCAGGGGATTGTTCCCGCCCAATTCCAGCTGGCACGGCCGCAACAGCGGCGCCGACGCGCCCGCCACAGCGCGCCCGCCCGCCACGCCACCGGTGAACGACACCGCCTTGATCCGGGCATCGGCGGTGAGCCGGGCGCCGGTGCCCGCATCGCCGTGCACCAGCTGGAACATGCCGGCCGGCACCCGTTCGGCGATCGCCTCGGCCAGTATCACCGCACTGTAGGGCGCCAATTCGCTCACCTTCAGGATCACCGGGCAGCCGGCGGCGAGGGCGCCCGCGACCTTGTGCGCGGCCATCGGCGCGGGTGCGTTCCACGGCACCAGGCACAGCGCCGGACCCAGCGGCAGTCGATGCACCTCGACGCCGTCGCGATCCGCGCGCAGTGCGCCGCCCCGAATCTGCGCGGCGGCCAGGCGGAACGAACCGGCGACGATCGCCCCGAGCGGCCGGGTCTGCCGCAGCGGCACCCCCGTCGCGAAGGCGTCCAGTTCGGCGATGCGTTCCAGACGTGGTTCGAGGTCGTCGGCGATCGCCTCGAGGGTTTCGGGCTCGATGCGTCCGGTGGCGTTGTCGGCCACCGCGAGTGCGCGCTCGAGCCGGTCGGCGGTGGTGGCGACGGTACGGCTCACAACCTGCCCGGTGGCCGGATCTTCCAGCGTCCCCTCGAGTTCCGTGCCGGGCATACTCCAGGTGTCGTCGATCAGATCGCGAATCGCGGGCAGGCGCACCGTCATTTCGCGGCCTCCGCCGGCGCGGTGGCGAACAGGTCGTTGGCGCGCGCGTCGGTGACGATGCGGGCCACCTCGAGGAGTCCGCGTTCGGCCGGGAAGGTCATGACCAGCCCCATGGCCAGATCGCGCAGTGCGCGGCCGGCGATACCGTTCATCGACGCCGCCGATGTCCCGCCCGCCTTCAGCGCGCCCAGTGCTACCTGGAAACAGGCCTCGGTGACCGCGCCCTTACCCAGGCGCCACTGCGCGAACACCTCCTGCTTCGGCTTGAACGGCACCTCCGCGGTCTCCACCGCGAGCTGATAGCGCAACCACAGGTACGCGGTCTCCAGCTGGCGGGTCATCTCACCGAACAACACCTGATGCACCGGTGAGGACGCGATCGGCTCGCCGGTATCGGCGAAAGTCTTCGTCGTTGTCGCCGTGAGGATTTCGTCATACACCCGCTGTGCGCATCCGGTGTAGACCGCGGCGATGGCGAGCTGATTGCCGACGAAACTGCCGCGGCTCATGGTCAGCATCTTGGTGAAGGCCCCCGGAACAGCGAGCGCTTCGTCGTCGGGGATGAACACGGTGTCGAGCCGGATGCCGTTGTTGGCGGTCGCGCGCATTCCCAGACCGTCCCACGGCGCCCGCACACTCACCCCGTCGGCGGCGCGTGGCACGAAGAAGGTGGCCAGACCCTCCGCGGTGTCGTAACCCTCCAGTTTCGCGGAGGTCAGATAGTAATCGGCGACGCCGGTCGCGCAGCCGAAAGACTTCTCCCCGTGGAGAACCCATCCGCCGTCGACCTTCGTCGCGGTCGTCGCGATGGTGATGTTGGCGGACGAGGTCTTCACCGATTCGGAGGCGAAATTGGCCAGCCACACCCCGTCGGCCATCCGGGTGAGCACCTTCTCGGCGAAGGCGCGCACCACCGGAATCTCCGCCTCGTCGAACAATCCGGCGTCGATCGCCTCCAACGGCAGCAGCCCGCGCGAGGCGCTGGTGTTGTGGAAGAAGTAGGCCAGTGCCGTGGACGGGCAGGCGGTGCCCATGGCGTAGGTGGCGGCGGCGAGATCGCGCAATGTGCCGCCGAGGCCGCCGAATTTCTCCGGAACCACCAGCCCCAGCAATCCGGCGTCGCGGAGCAGCGCGATATGCGAGACCGGGAAGGTGGCGGTGCGGTCGGCCTCCTCGGCCGCCGCACGCAGTGCCGGTAGCACCGATTCGACGCGACGGGCGCGTTCGCGCTCCGCGGCGGTCATCTGTTCGACGAGTCGTTCTCCGATCATCGGGCAATCCCCTCGTGGTAGCAGCGGTCGTGGTAAATGAGCGGTGCGGCCGGGCGCGGCGTGGCCGCATCGTGGACCAGGCCCAGGATGATGGTGTGGTCGCCGGCCGGATAGCTTGCCGCGACAACGCAATCCACCCACGCGACCGCGTCGGCGAGCACGGCCGCACCGGTGGTCGCGGTCTGCCAGCGTCCGGTCGCGAAGCGGTCACCGGACGCCGGGGCGGAGAATCGGCGGCCGATCTCCTCGTGATCGCTGCCGAGCATGTTGACCGCGAAAACGCCGCTGTCGTGGATCATCCGGCAGGTGGTGCCCTGCGAGGCCACACAGATCGAGACGAGCGGCGGATCGAGCGCCACACTGGTGAAGGAACTGGCGGTCATGCCGTGTCGTCCACCGCCGGCGGCGGGGGTGGTGATCACCACGACCCCGCTCGCCCACTGTGCCAGCACCGTACGGAGATACTGCGAATCCATCTCTACTCCGTTTCGGTAGTGGAAACGCTGTAACGCACAAGGTAACGCCATGGACCTGGTCGCGCAAGGGGAACGAATGGGGATGGTGTTTCCCATGGGGAAATCCGCCGCCTAGACTGGCTGGGTGACCGTTACCGAATCCGACAGTCAGAGCCGGTCCATCGCCGCGGTCGAACGCGCTATGGACGTGCTGCTGCTCTTCGGCCGCAGCGGCCGGCCCGATCTCGGCGTCACCGAGATCGCCAACGAACTCGGCATCACCAAGGCCGCTGTCCACCGCATTCTCACCGCGCTGCGCAGCCGCGACCTGATCACGCTGGAGCCGACCACCCGCCGCTACGCGCTCGGGCATGCCGCGATGGCGCTGGGGCGGGCGTATCTGGCACGCACCGATCTGCGGGTGGTGGCCGGTCCGGAGTTGCGGCGGCTGGCGACGCTGACGGGGGAGACCGCGACCCTGTCCATTCGGCGCGGTGACACGCGCATGTACGTGGACCAGGTGGTGCCGGATCAGGAATTGCGAATGGAAGTGGCGCTGGGACAGCCGTATCCGTTGCATGCCGGCAGCTCCTCGAAGGTGATTCTGGCGCATCTGCGCAAGCAGGAGATCGACGACTATCTCGAACGGCACGAGTTGACCGCGCTCACCGACGCCACGGTGACTTCGCAGCGCAAACTGCGCGCCGAGCTGACCGCGATCCGCAAACGCGGCTACGCGGTATCGCTGGGGGAGCGGCAGGTCGGCGCGGCATCGATCGCCGCGCCGATTCTCGACCACGACGGCGGGGTGGTGGCGGCCATCAGTGTGTGCGGGCCACTGTCGCGCTTCGAGCCGCGCATGGACGAGTGCGTGCCGATGCTGCTCAAGGCATCCGGGGCGCTCTCGACCCAATTGGGCTATTCGGGTTAGAGATTCGCGCCCGGTTTGAACACCCCGAGCGCCGCGGCCCCCAGGACACTGCCCCAGATCACCCAGACATACGGCAGGCAGCCGTTCACGCTACGGCGCAGCACCGACTCGAGGCCCGGGCTCGAACCCTCGGACTGGAGCCGGCCGAAGGCGGGACCGAAGGGGCGCAACGTCATTCGGATTCCGAGGCCCGCGGCCACGGCGGCGGTGTAGAGCAGGATCTTCCCGCCCAGCCATCGGGGATCGGTGGTGACGCCGAACGGATCCTCGGCGGCCAGGGTGCAGACCCCGGCGACGGCCGCCGCGGCGATCACCGCGATCCGGATGGTCAGATCGGCGCGATGGACGACGACGATCCGGCCGTGAGTGCGGTGGGCGGTGATCGCCAGCGCCAGCCATCCTGCCGCGAACAACCAGACCAGCACCACGAACCACCACGGAAACAGGGCGATTCCGAACAGGGTGGCCCCGTGTGGATCCAGCGCCATGAGGGTGATGCCGCTCGGCAGGAACAGGATCAGGCAGATCTTCGGCCCCAGATCGAGACCGCTCATGATGGCCAGGGCGGTGGCGCGGGCCGTAGGGGTGCGTTCGGGATCGATGACGAAGCGGCTGGAGTAGAAGACGCCGAGATCACCGCCCAGCCAGAAGACGAACAGCACCAGATGCAGCAGGATCCACCAGCCGTGCGGATGCGGGCCCATAGCGTTCCTCACGATCGAGTCGAAAAGTGATGTGACAGTGCATGTTCAGCGCGCGTCGAGTACCGACAGGGCGCCGGCGAGGTCGACGACGTCGGCGTACTTGGCATCCAGATCGAGCAGATTGGCCTCGTGCAGGCGCGGATCGCGATCACCACAGGCATCGGCGACCACCAGCGGACGGAAGCCGTGCTGCAGCGCATCGGTGGCAGTGGCGCGCACACAGCCGCTGGTGGTCAGGCCGGTGATCATGACGGTGTCCACGCGCTGCGCGGTGAGGGTCGCCGCCAGCGAGGTGCCGTGGAAGGCACTCGCATACTGTTTGGTGACGACCACCTCACCGGGCTCCGGTGCCGGGGTGTCGAGGAATGCGCCGAGTGGATTACCTTCCTCGAAGACGTCGAGCGCCGGCACTTTCCGGCGGAACAGGCCGCCGTCCGCGCTGCCGGGGCGATAGTGCACGCGGGTGAAGATGACGGGGTGTGCGGCGGCGCGAGCGTGCGTGACCACCCGGTCCGCGGCCGCCACGGCCGCTTCCACCGGTGCGCGCAGCGGTGAGCCGTCGGTCAGGTACGCCGCGCAGATGTCGACGACCAGCACGGCGGGCCGCTCGCCCGCGCCGAGGCGGGCGGCGAATCCGTGCCGGCGATAGTCCTCGGCGAGGTCGGACATGGGACAACCCTTCAGACGATGCCGTTTTCGGCCAGCCGGCTCAGTTCGTCCGGGCCGATGCCGAGCAGCCGCTCGTATACCTCGGCAGTGTGCTCACCCAGTTCGGGCCCGGTATGGCGCACGCTGCCCGGAGTTTCGCTCAGTTTCGGAAAGACGTTCTGCATGGGAATCTCGCCGAGCTCGGGATGAGCCAGGCGCACGATCGCCTCGCGGGCGGCGAAATGTGGATCGGCGAACATGTCGCGGGCGGTGTAGATGGGTCCGGCGGGCACACCGGCGGCGTGCAGGCGGTCCAGAAGGTCGTTCGTCGGCAGTGTGCGGGTCCACTCGCCGATGATGTCGTCGAGCTCGGCCATGTTCTCCCCGCGCGTCGAATGCGTGGCGAACCGTTCTGTCGTCGCGAGCTCGGGGCGGCCCATGACCTTCACCAGCCGCCCGAACACCGTGTCCTGATTGGCCGCGATGAGGACGAGATCATCGCCGGCGGCGGGATACACATTGCTCGGAGCCACATTGGGCAGCACCGCACCGGTGCGTTCGCGTTGGTACTGCGTGATATCCCATTCGGGCAGCAGCGATTCCATCATCGCCAGCACCGCCTCGTAGATCGCGGAATCCACCAGCTGACCGTGTCCGGTGCGCTCCCGGTGGTGCAGTGCGGCCAGCGTGCCGATGGTCGCGAAGACCGCGGCCAGGGAATCGCCGAGGGAGATACCGGTTCTGGCGGGCGGATGACCGGGATCGCCGGTGGTGTAACGGATTCCGCCCATCGCCTCGCCGATGGAACCGTATCCGGCGCGCGGTGCGTAGGGGCCGGTCTGTCCGTAGCCGGTGACCCGGGTGAGGATCAGTCCGGGATTGCCGGCGCGCAGGGTCTCGAAGTCCAGGCCCCACCGCTCGAGGGTGCCGGGGCGGAAATTCTCGACGACGATATCGGCCTGCGCGATGAGATCGCGGGCCAGCTTCTGTCCCTGCGCCGTGCGCAGATCGCAGGTCACCGACTTCTTGTTGCGCGCCACTACCGGCCACCACAGCGATCGGCCGTAGGGCTTCTCCCGGCCCCACTCCCGCATCGGATCGCCGCGGCCCGGAGATTCGAGTTTGATCACCTCGGCCCCGAAATCGCCCAGTAGCTGACCACAGAACGGGCCCGCCAGCAACTGTCCCATTTCGATGACCCGCAGGTCGGCCAGCGGACCCGCCGCGGCGTGATGGTCTGGCATCGGGCCAACTCCGTTCTGTCGCAGCGCCGCGGGAGGAATCCGGCCGCGCGGTCCCGTGAGAATGGATACAATGTATCCCGTAGCGAAACACTCGGCAAGATCAGGAAACGGAGGAGCCGTGGAGATCACGCTGGTCGACGTCGCGCCGCGGGACGGATTGCAGAACGAGCCGGAGCCGATCGCGACGGCTGACAAGATCGAGCTCGTTCGCCGATCGGTCGATGCCGGACTGCGCCGGATCGAGGCGGTGAGTTTCGTGCATCCCGACCGGGTGCCCCGCATGGCCGACGCCGAAGCGGTGCTGGCCGGTGTACCGCGCGACGACGAAACCTCCTATGCCGGGCTGATTTTCAACGACCGTGGACTCGACCGTGCCCTCGCCGCAGGCGTCGACGAGATCAATGTGGTGGTGGTCGCGACCGATACCTTCAGCCGTCGCAACCAGGGCTGCGACACGGAGGAGGGCATTGCCCGCTGGGCGCGGTTGGCGGCCCGCGCCGCCGAGGCCGGACTGTGGCGCACCGTCACCATCGCGGCCGCCTTCGGCTGTCCGTTCGAAGGGGAGGTGCCGGAGTCACGCGTGCTCGACCTCGTCTCCCGAGTCGCCGAATCCCGCCCCGACGAAATCGCGCTGGCCGACACCATCGGCGTCGGCACCCCGGACCGCGTGCGACGCCTGGTCTCCGGCGTGCGCCGCCGGGCGCCCGGGGCCGTGGCTCGCTGCCATTTTCACAACACTCGAAACACCGGCTACGCCAATGCGATAGCGGCGCTCGATGCCGGCGTGCAAGTTCTCGACGCCAGCACCGGCGGTATCGGCGGTTGCCCCTTCGCTCCCGCCGCCACCGGCAACATCGCCACCGAGGATCTGCTGTACACCCTCGACCGCATGGGCGTCACCACCGGCGTCCGCATCGAGCCGGTCATCGAGACGGCGAACTGGCTCGGCGGGGTCTTGGGCGCGCCGGTGCCCGCCCTGCTCGGCCGAGCCGGAGTCTTCCCCGGCGCACCCGCGGCGTCCTGAGCGGAGTGCTCGAGAACAACGGGGATCTGGCCGGCGCCACAACGGCGTTCATTGGGCCCCCTGCGCCGACCCGATCGTGCGCAGGGGTTCCAGCAGCGGGTCGAGGGTCGCGGCTCCAGCCAGGTTGAAGGCGGTTTCGCTGAGGATGTCCGCTGCCACGGGGGAGAGCGCTCGCTCGGTGTTGAGCCGGAATTTGAGGGCCAATTCCTCCGGGGTGAGCGGATTGCCGGGGCCTCCCCGGTTGGATTCGACGCGTTCGGTGAGGGTGCGGCCGTCGTGCAGGCGCGCGGTGAGGACCGCGGGGAACTGCGTGGGAAAGATGTCGTCGCTGCGGAGATCGGGAACGCAGCGCACCCGAGCGGCCAGGTCCAGGCGGTCGGGGTCGCGGGCGGCGGTGTCGGTGAAATCCTCATGGAACACCCCGAGTCCACCGCCGCCGGTGAGGGCCGCCGCGACGGTGTAAGGCCCGGAAAAGGCGGCGTGATAACCGGATTCGGGACGAGACTTCAGTTCCGGTGGATAGCCGATGGTGCGCAATGCCGCCGCGGGTGCGCCCAATTCCAGTTCCGCGATGTCCTCGGGCCGCACACCCTGCGCGCGCAGGCGCAGTGCCGCGTCGATGCCGGCATGGGTGAAGTGATTGCAGGGGTAGGGCTTGAAGCACACCTCGGGCAGCCGCCACCGGTCGCCGAGCCCGTCGACCAGTGCGGCGGGATCGGCCTGATCGCCGCAGAAGGCGTGCAGCAGACCGAATCTGCCCTCGAAGACCGTCGGGGGGCCGGTGAGCCCGGCGCGTGCCAGCCCCGCCGCGGCCACCGCGGCATGCGCCGCCCATCCACAGTGCACGCGCTTGACGGTGCCACCGGTGCGATTGGCCTCCAGCAGACCCGAGCCCATACTCGCCGCGATCGCCATGGCATGGGCGATGCCGTCCGCCTCGAGACCGGACAGCATCGCCGCGGCCGCCGCACCCCCGACGGCGCCGCAGATGGCGGTCGCATGCAATCCGCGTTCGAAGAACACCGAATTGCGCAGCGTCGCATCGTATCCGGCCATTCCGGCTCGCACCGTGATCTCGATTCCCACGGCCACCGCGTCGAGCAGGGCGGCTCCGCTCGCGTCGCGGGATTCGGCGACCGCGAGCGCCGCGGGTACCACCGACGCCGACGGATGCAGCACCGACGGCAGGTGGGTGTCGTCGAAATCCAGAGCGTGCGCGAGCGTGCCACCCAGCAGTGCGACGCTGGGCGCCGGATATCCGCCCTCCAGTCCGAGCGCGGTCGCACCGGTGTGGCCACCCCACTCGGTGATCACCGCGCGCACCGCCACCGCGGGCGGGGTGTCCAACGCCGCAATGCTGTTACCGAGCACATCCAGCACTCGGCGCGACGTATCGGCGCGCAATTCGGCTCCGACTCCGGTGACTCGCGCGGCCGCGGCGAAGTCGGCGAGCCGGGCGAGAATCGTCTGTTCGGTCATCGGCTCACCGCCGCGAGCGGGCGCACCGGTGATCCGGTGCCGCCGACAATGCGCAACGGTGCCGCCAAGAAGACGAATTCCGGAAGCTTCTCGGCGGCAAGCTCTTCCAGGGCCAGATGCTCCATGATGTAGATCCCCGACTCCACCAGCAGCACCCGGTGTACCGGCAGCACCCTGTGCCCCGCGCCCGGCTGGACGCATTCGTAGGCGGTGGTGTCGCAGCCGGTGGCCACCACCCCGCGGCCCGCCAGCCAGCGCGCCGCCTCGACCCCCACGCCCGGCACACCGGTGGCCGCACCGAGGTAGGCGTCGCCTTCATCGAACAATCGCGACCATCCCGTCCGGATCAGCGCGACGTCGCCCGGCTGCGGTTCCGATCCGGTCGCTTTCGCCGCCCGCCGCAGATCCTCGACCGTGATCTCGTACCCGCCCGGCAGCGTCGGCACCCCGTGCAGGGCAGCCACGTCGAGCAGCACCCCGCGCCGCAGCAGTCCCGGCAGGTTCTCCGCCCCGAGTTCGTGGAAGAGACCGCCGCGCTGTGCCTGTGCGGCATCCACCCCGCCGTGCAGCAATCCGTCGTGGCTGACGTGGCTGAGCGCATCGATATGCGTCCCGACATGCCCACCGGTGACGATGATCTCGTTGGCGGCCGAACCACCGTCGGGGCGCGTCATGTCACCGTGGCGGCGGATGAGGGTCATGCGGAAACCGGGGTGATTCGGTGAACACGGCATCCCGGTGAAGAACGGCTGGCCCAGTTCGATCAGTCGCACTCCGCCGGAGACCGCCGCCGTCAACGGATCCCGCGCGCTCATCGGATCACCCCCGCTGTACGCAGCCGGGCCAGGTGCGCCTCGCCGACCCCGTAGGAGCCCAGGACCTCCTCGGTATGTGCCCCCAGCGGGGGGCCGGTCCAGCGGATGCGGCCAGGGGTGTCGGAGAGCCGGAACAGCACGTTCTGCATCCGCAGCGCACCGAGTTCCGGATCATCGAGGGTGATGATCGATCCCAGCGCGCGGAACTGCGGGTCGGCGAGGATGTCGGCGGCGGTGTAGATCGGGGCGACCGCCGCCTCGGCCTTCTCGAACGCGCGCACCACCTCATCGGTGTCGCGGTGGGAAATCCATTCCCCGACAGCGGCATCGAGCTCGTCGGCGTGCGCGGCGCGGCCGGTGCCGGTGGCGAACCACGGCTGCTCGATGTAGTCGGGCCGTTCGACCAGGCGCATCACTCGTTCGGCGATCGATTGCGCGCTGGTCGACACCGCGACCCAGCCACCGTCGGCGGTGCGATAGGTATTGCGTGGCGCGTTGTTGGTGGAGCGGTTGCCGGTGCGCGGCGCC
Source organism: Nocardia aobensis NBRC 100429 (assembly GCF_000308375.1). GTDB lineage: Bacteria > Actinomycetota > Actinomycetes > Mycobacteriales > Mycobacteriaceae > Nocardia > Nocardia aobensis. Next base: position 30,368 of record NZ_BAFQ01000295.1, read on the forward strand.
ATCTCCCCGAGCTGATCGTAGGCGAGGATGTGCGGGCCGAGCAGGGTGAGGATCGGCTCGATGATGGCCAGATCGATCTGCTGGCCGCGACCGTCGCGATCGCGGGCCCGCAGTGCGGACATGATCGCGAAAGACGCGGCGAGAGCGGCGATCCCATCGGCCAAGCCGAAGGGCGGCAGCGTGGGTGGGCCGTCGGGTTCGCCGGTCATCGCCGCGAAACCGCTCATCGCCTCCGCCAGGGTGCCGAATCCGGGCCGGCGAGCATACGGCCCCACCTGCCCGAACCCGGTCACCCGCGCCAGGACGAGACCCGGATTGTGTTCCCGCAGTGCGGAATAGCCCAATCCCCACCGTTCCAGGGTGCCGGGCCGGAAGTTCTCGATCACCACGTCGGCGTCGGAGGCCATCCGCCGGAACAACTCCTGCCCCTCGGCCGACCCGAGATACAAGGTCACCGACTTCTTTCCGCGCCCCAGCATCTTCCACCACAGACCGACACCGTCGCGCTGCGCGCCGTGCCCGCGCACCGGATCGCCATCCGGATGTTCGATCTTGATCACCTCGGCGCCGAAGTCGGCGAGCAGCGTCGCCGCGAGCGGGCCCGCGAACAGCGTCGCCGCATCGATGACCCGGATTCCCGACAGTGGTCCCGCCATGACTGAACTCCTCATCGACCAAACGTTTCTCAGAGCGAAACATGCGCAAGCCGCCGTACCGATTGACTACCTGCGAATAGTACTGCGATGATCGCTTCGTTGGTAAGAATGTTTCGCAGGACGAAACTGGAGAAGGTTGTGGCGGAGATCGAGCTGCTGATCCGGAATGCCCGCGTGGTTCACCCCGATGGCGACGCGGAGGTGCCGGAGCCCGTGGATATCGCCGTCGCCGGAGGAGTGGTCCGCCATATCGCCCGCGACATCGCGGCCGGGCCGGCGACCGAAGTCGTCGATGCCCGCGGACTGCTGGCGTTTCCGGGGGTGGTCGACGCGCATCAGCACTGGGGCATCTATTCCGACCTGGCCGCGGACACCGAATCAGAGAGCCGGGCGTGTGCGCAGGGCGGGGTGACGACGTCGTTGAGCTATCTGCGCACCGGCCGCTACTATCTCAACCGCGGCGGCCCCTACCGCGACTTCGTCCCCGAGGCGCTCGACCGCATGTCCGGACGCTCGTATGTCGATTTCGGTGTCCACCTGGCGCCGATGACCCGGGAGCACATCGGCGAAATCCCCACGCTGGTGGAGGATTTCGGTATCACGTCGTTCAAGATCTTCATGTTCTACGGTGGTCACGGCTTGCACGGACGCTCCGGCGACCAATCCGAATTCCTGATGATCGGCCCGGACGAACGCTACGACCTGGCGCATTTCGAATTCGTCATGCGCGGGCTCGCCGAGGCCCGGGAACGCTACGGCGATGCCGTCTCGCTGTCGCTGCACTGCGAAACCGCCGAAATCATGGCCGCCTACACCGAACTCGTCGAACGCGAGGGCACGCTCAGCGGGCTGCGCGCCTACAGCGCCTCCCGCCCGCCCCATTCGGAAGGACTGGCCATCACGATGGCCGCCTACCTCGCCCACGAAACCGGTTTCCCCAATATCAACCTGCTGCATCTGTCATCGGCGAAAGCGGTGGATGCCGCGTTGCGGATGGCGAAGGCGTTTCCGCACATCGACTTTCGGCGCGAGGTGACCATCGGGCATCTGCTCGCCGACGTCGACACCGCAGACGGTATCGGCGGCAAGGTGAATCCGCCCCTGCGCGAACGTCGCGACGTCGAGGCGCTGTGGCAGCATCTGCTGGCCGGCGATATCGACTGGGTGGTCAGCGATCACGCCTGCTGCCGCGACGAACAGAAGTTCGCCACCGACCGCGCCGACGTCTTCGGCGCCAAATCCGGATTCGGCGGTGCCGAGTACCTCCTGCCCGGCCTGGTGAGCGAGGGAACCAAACGCGGATTGCCCCTGGCCCGGGTCGCGGCCCTCACTGCCACCGAACCCGCCCGTCGCTACGGCCTCACGCGCAAAGGGCGCATCGCACCCGGCTACGACGCCGACGTCGCCCTCGTCGACCTCGGCGCCCGCTGGACCGTCCACGCCGAATCCTCCGAATCAGCCCAGGAATATACGCCTTTCGAAGGATTCGACATGTCTGCCCGCGTCACCGACGTTTTCCTGCGCGGTCGGCGAATACTGCGTGACGGAGCAGTCTGCGGACCGCCGCGCGGTGAGTACCTGCGTCGCGCGGCCCTACCGTGATATCTGCTCGACATTCGCCGATGAATTTCGGGCGCGCACAACGTCTGTCCCGTTATGAGGAGACTGAGCTACGGGATCAGCATGTCCCTGGACGGTTACATCAACGACCGCGACGGCAGCATCGACTGGTCCCATCCGGACGACGAGTTGCACCAGTTTCACAACGACCGGTATCGGGACATCGAGATGTCGCTGCACGGTCGTCGCCTGTACGAGCTGATGGCCGATTACTGGCCGCATGTGCCCGAGGACGCGCCGCCGATCCAGCGTGAATTCGGCAGGTTGTGGACGGAGAAGCCGAAGGTCGTCTTCTCGCGGACACTGACCGAGGTGCACTGGAACAGCACGCTGGTCAGCGAGAACGCCGTGGAGGAGGTGCGCAGGCTCAAGGCCGAGGGCGACGGCGTCATGGAGGTCGGCGGCGCGAGTCTCGCGGCCTCGCTGATTCCGCACGGGCTCATCGACGAGTATCAAGTGTTCGTCCTGCCCGTGGTGCTCGGCGGCGGTACACCGATGTTTCCCCTGCTGGACAAGCGTATTCCGCTCCGGTTGGCGGAGACGAGGCATTTCGACACGGCGGTGATGCTGCGCTACATCCTCGACTGAGGTCGGGTCCGGTTCGAGGCGTCGCCATTGTGCACGTGCTCCGACTCGGGCACAGTTCGGTGCGGCGGTGACGGGGTCGTCCACCGCCGGTTGGGATCGTTCGAGGCTCGGGTAGCGGAAAGCAGGCGATGCGGTGGGTGTGTACGTGGTGACCGGGGCGGCGTCCGGAATGGGACGGGCCGCGGCGGAGAAGTTGCGCGAGCGGGGCCATACGGTGGTCGGGGTCGATCTGCGGGACGCACAGGTGGTGGCGGATCTGTCGACTCCGGCCGGGCGCCGCACCGCGATCGACGGTGTGCTCGCACAGGTGGACGGGCATCTCGACGGCGCGATCCTGGCGGCGGGGGTGGGCCCGGCGCCCGGTGCGGACCGGCCGCGGCTGATCTTCGAGGTGAACTATCGCGGCGTCGTCGACCTGCTCGACGGCTGGCGCTCGGCGCTGGCGCGCGCGGACGAGGCGAAAGTCGTTGTGTTCGGCAGCAATTCGACGACCACCACGCCGCTGGTGCCGCGCCGGGCGATTCGAGCGCTGCTGGCGGGTGACACCGAGAAGGCGCTGCGAGCGTTGCGGATCTTCGGCAGGAATGCGCCGTCGATCGCGTACGGGACGTCGAAGATCGCGGTGAGTCACTGGGTGCGCCGCCAGGCGACGACCGCGCAGTGGGCCGGGGCGGGAATCCGGCTCAACGCCCTGGCGCCCGGCGCGGTGCTGACGCCGCTGCTGGAGAAGCAGCTCGCGACTGCGGCCGAGGCCAAGAATATCGAGCGGTTCCCGGTTCCGATCGGCGGATTCGGCGATCCGGGCGATCTGGCCGAGTGGGCGGTGTTCATGCTGTCGCCGGCGGCGCGTTTCCTGTGCGGCAGTATCGTTTTCGTCGACGGCGGCAGCGACGCCTACTTCCGTGCCGGCGATTGGCCTCGCGCTGTCCCGCTGCGCAAGCTGCCCGGGTATCTGTGGCGATTCTTCGGCTCGGGACCGCGCTGAACGCTTCGGCCCTCAGACCGCGGCGAGTTCGTGTCGCAGTACCTCGCTCGCGGCGCGTTCCCCCGAGCGAACCGCTCCGTCGACCCACCCGCACATCACGGGCGAGCTCTCGGTTCCGGCCCAGTGGATCCGTCCGCACGGTTCGCGCAGCGCACGGCCGAACCCGGTGAGCACCCCGGTCGGGAGGTGACTGAGCATTCCGCCGCCGGAATAGCGTTCGGCACTCCAGTCCTGCTCGACGTAGTCGACCGGGGAACCGGCTCTGTTCCCGAACCGGGCGACCAGCTCACGCACGATCGCGGTCCTGCGTTCGGTGGCGTCGAGCCGGCCGATCCGTCGTGCGGTGGGCCCCTCCGTGATGACGCACAGCACTCCGGGGCGCGCGGTATCGGTGCAGGCGTCGATGGTGACGGTGGCCGGTGACCCCGGCGCGGCCGACTGACCGGACAATCCGTCGTACCGCCAGAACGGCTCGTCGTAGACGACGGAGGTTTTGATGATCGAGCCACTCGGCACGCGCTGATGCAGCAACGAGCGATCGACCGGCAGCATCGGCTCGTACCGGATCTGCCCGGCGACCGCGAGCGGGACGGCGACGATCGCCCGAGGAGCGCGCAGCGTCGACGCTCCGGCGTGCACGGTCACCCCGGACTCGTCCTGCTCGATGCCGTGCACCGGATGCGACAGGTGAATGGAGTCGCCGACCTGGTCGGCCATCGCACCGTAGATCGCGCCCATGCCGCCCACGGGCCGCGAGTCCTGGGCGCCGCCGCGGACGCTGAACATGAAGTTCGGCCCGCCCCCGGACGCCATCTGATACAGCGCGAACAGCATGGACACTTCCGAGGCGGCGGAGGTATAGCTGCCCGCGATGGCGGTCTCGAGCAGATCGTGGGCGGTCTTCGACCGGATGCGAGTCAGCCACTGCGCCACCGTGATCCGATCCCATTTCTCGGCCTTGCGGGCATCCCACGGCGCCTCGAGCGGGATCGACTTGCACAGGTAGGCGAGCTCGGCGAAGCCGGCGCCGAGGTTGATGGCGGCCCACGGACTCATCGTCCACGGGATCGTGCCGGTGTAGCGGTACTGCTCGCCGTCGACGACCATCATCGCCTCGCCGTCGGTGTACTGCCGGTAGCTCCCGATCCCGAATTCGGCCATCAGGGCACGGATGCGGTCCTGTCCGGGCCCGATCCAGGCGCCGCCGCGGTCGATCCAGCAGCCGTCCGTGCGCACCTCGGTGAACGTGCGCCCGCCGAGCCGGTCGCGTGCTTCGAGCAGCGCCACCGATCGACCCGCCTGTTTCAGTCGCAGCGCGGCGGTCAATCCGGCGAATCCGCCACCGATCACGCAACAGTCCACGTCTGTCATCGAGAGCCGCCTTCGTGTCGACGTTCTCCGGGCCACTGTCGGGCCACGGCACGGCTCGCATCCACGATTTCGTCGCTACGAACCACTTCGGTCGGATCGACATCTCAGGTGGGCAATTTTATAGCAAACTTCGAGGGTGGCAGACCGGAAATCCGGTGGCTATCCCTGTCGGCCGGTCGAGACGGCTGCCGGGGAGCCGGCGCGGGGAACGAGCGCGACGCGCCTGCCCGAGATCTGTAACCGCAGACCGGCGGCACGGGCGAGGACGACACCGATCAGCGCCGCCGATGCCGCCGAGACCGCCCCGCAGGCGAACAGCCCGAACCGGGGGCCGAATTCCTCGGTGAGCCATCCGACGATCGGGCCGCCGATAGGGGTGCCGCCGGTGAAGACCATCATGTACAGCGACATCACCCGCCCCCGCATGGTGGGGTCGGTCTCCAGTTGCACCATCGAATTACCGGACGTGCTGAAGGTGAGTCCGAGCAGACCCACCACCGCGAGCAGGACGGTGAAGAGCCAGAAGTCCGGCGCGAAGGCGGTGACCGCCTCGAGTGCGCCGAAGCCGACCGCGGTGGCGACCAGCGTGCGCATCCGAACCCGCCCGCGGCGGCTGGCCAGCAGCGCACCCGCGAGCGAACCCACGGCCAGTGCGGTGTTGAGCAGCCCGTACTTACCGGCGTCGACATCGAAGACGTGATAGGCGAAGCCCGACAGCACGGTGGGGAAGTTGTAGCCGAAGGTGCCGATGAAGCCCACCATGACGATCGGCCAGAGCAGTTGCGGATGTGCTCTCACATAGCGGAGACCGTCGCGCAGTTGACCTTTCCGCCGAGGCAGGCGCGGCACCGGTGTCAGCTCCGACGGTCGCATGGCCAGCAGACCGGCGATCACGGCGGCGAAGGAGCAGGCGTTGATAGCGAAGGCCCAGCCGGACCCGACGGCGGCGATCAACGCTCCGGCGACCGCCGGCCCGACCAGTCGCGCGGCCTGGAAATTCGCGGAGTTCAGGCTGACGGCATTGCGCAGTCGCTGCCGGCCGACGATTTCCGGGACGAACGACTGGCGGGTCGGGTTGTCGACTACGGTCACCATGCCCAGCAGCAGCGCCAGCAGGTAGACGTGCCACACCTCGACCGTGCCGGTCAGTGTCAGGACCGCGAGTACCGCGGCGAGCACGCCCATGGTGGCCTGGGTGAGGACCAGAAGCCCCCGCTTGGGAAAGCGGTCGGCGATGACGCCGCCGTAGAGACCGAACAGCAGCATCGGCAGGAACTGCATGGCAGTGGTGATGCCGACGGCGAACGAGCTACCGGTGAGGCCGAGCACCAGCCAGTCCTGCGCGATCCGCTGCATCCAGGTGCCGGTATTCGAAACCACCTGGCCCGCAAAGTAATAGCGATAGTTCGGGACGGTGAGGGAGGCGAACATCCCGCCCGTGCGTTCCGGCGGTGCCGGTGGTGGTGCGGGCAGATCGGGCGGAAGCGAATCGGGGGCGGTGGTGGTCTGGAAGTCGTCGGTGCGGGTCGCGGTCAAAACTGCCTTTCCTGCGTTCAGCTCCTTGTTCGGTGAAGAGCAACGTTCGGTTGCCGCGGATGGGCCGGAGGGTGGATGCGGCGTGGTGCCGGACACCGATCCATGTTGCTTAGCCTATCTAATTAATTATACTGCACCGGATCCCGTCACCGGCCGGCGAATTCTGTGCGGTTGGCGACACGGCGGCGGCGGATTCTTAACGTTTTCCCTACGGCTCGCGGCGGCCGGGTTCGGGTTTGCCGGATTTACGCTGATTAATCGTGGTTTCACCGATCGACGTCGCCAAACGAGTTGTGCTGGGACGACCGTTCCGCAGCGATCGGCTCGGGGAGACGCTGTTGCCCAAGCGGCTGGCGTTGCCGATCTTCGCCAGCGATCCGCTGTCCTCGGTGGCGTATGCGACCCAGGAAATTCTGCTCATCCTGACGTTGGGCGGCCTCAGCTACCTGTATCTGACCCCGTGGGTGGCCGGCGGTGTCGTGGTGCTGCTGGCGGTGGTCGCGTTGTCGTATCGCCAAGTCGTGCGCGCCTATCCCTCGGGTGGCGGATCCTATGAGGTGGTCGCCGAAAACCTCGGTGCGATACCGGGTTTGGTCGTGGCGGCGGCGCTGCTGGTCGACTACGTCATGACGGTGGCCGTGTCGGTCGCGGCGGGGGTGGACAACATCATCTCCGCGGCGCCGGCGTTGAACCCGCATCGGGTGCTGATCGATATCGGGTTCATCGTGGCGCTGACCGCGATGAACCTGCGCGGGGTGCGAGAATCCGGCCGCGCGTTCGCCGTGCCGACCTACGGATTCGTCGCCGGCGTCATGGTGATGATCTCCATCGGCCTGATCGAGACACTGATCGGACACGCACCGGTCGCCGAGAGCGCGCACTACCAGATCAACGCCGCGCACGCCGGCCTCGGGACGGCCGCGGTGGCGTTTCTCGCGCTGCGGGCGTTTTCCTCGGGATGCACGGCGCTGACGGGCGCCGAAGCGATCTCCAACGGCGTCCCCGCGTTCCGGAAACCGAAGTCGCTCAACGCGGCCCGGACGATGACCGCGATGGGTGTGCTGGCGATCGCCATGTTCACCGGTGTGACCGCGCTGGCCATGATCACCCACACGCGGGTCGCCGAGAACACCTGCGACCTGATCGGATTTCCCGGGGATTGCCGCACCGACGCCCAGAAAACCGTGATCGCGCAGATCGCGGGGGCGGTGTTCGGCGACACCAGCCCGGGTTTCTACTACCTCATGGTCACCACCGCGCTGATCCTGATCCTCGCCGCGAACACCGCCTACAACGGGTTCCCGCTGCTGACCTCGATTCTGGCTCAGCATCGCTACCTGCCGCGCCAATTGCACACGCGCGGGGACCGGCTCGCCTACTCCAACGGCATCATCCTGCTCGCCGCGGTCGCCGCCGGGTTGATCTACGCCTTCGACGGGCAGACCACCAGGCTGATTCAGCTGTATATCGTCGGCGTGTTCACCTCGTTCACGCTGTGCCAGACCGGCATGGTCCGGCACTGGAATCGCGAGCTACTCGACGTGACGGCCCCGGCGCAACGACAACGCATCCACCGAGCCCGGGCGATCAACGCGTTCGGCGCCTGCTTCACCGGTGTGGTGCTGGTCGTGGTCATGATCACCAAATTCGGCCACGGCGCCTATCTCGTGGTCATCGCGATGCCGTTGCTGGTGCTGATGATGTATTCCATCCACACCCACTACACGAGCGTGCGCGCCGAACTCGATATCGATCCGGACGAGGAAACAACTCTGCCCGGCCGGGTGCATGCGATCGTGCTGGTTTCGGACTGGCACAAGGCCACTCGGCGAGCGGTTCAATTCGCGCGCGCGACCCGTCCCGACACCCTCACCGCGATCACGGTCAACGTCGACGACAGTGATACGAGGGCACTGACCCAGTCCTGGGAGAGCCACGATGTCACCATCCCGCTGAAGGTCGTGGAGTCGCCCTACCGCGAAATCACCCGCCCCGTCATCGAATACATCAAGCGAGTCCGCCGCTCAGGGCCCCGGGACGTCGTCAGCGTCTACATTCCGGAGTACGTCGTCGGGCACTGGTGGGAAAACCTGCTCCACAATCAGAGTTCGCTGCGACTCAAGGCGCGCCTGCTGTTCGAACCGGGTGTGATGGTCACCAGCGTGCCCTATCAGTTGCGCTCTTCGCGAAACCGCAAGCCGCCCACTGTCACACCGAGCCCCGGGCAGGTCCGCCGCGGAATCGTCGCTCCCTGATCCGTGACCTCCGCCGCGATCAGCGAGCCTCTCCGCCGGTGACGGAGTCGACGTCGACGAGCAGATGCCGTGGCCCCCGGAAGATCTGGCTGCGCCGATACGGTGGCGGATCGACGACCAGCCGTGGGGTCGCCACGCGGCGCAGGAAAATCTCGAGCGCGAGATTGACTTCCAGTCGGGCCAGTGGGCCGCCCGGACAGGTGTGAATGCCACTGCCCCAACCGAAATGCTCGTTATCGGGGCGCTGGAGGTCGAATCGGTTCGGGTCGGCGAATCGGTTCGGGTCGCGGTTGGCGGCGGCGTAGACCAGATGCAGCGCGGCCCCTTCCGGGATGACGGTGCCGGCGATCTCGATATCGGCGGTGACGCTGCGGCTGGGGAAGAACTGCACCGCCGCCTGCAACCGCTGGACCTCTTCGATCGCGCGGGGAATCAGCTGCGGTCGATCGCGTACCTGATCGTAGGAGCCGGGGTTGCGCAGGAGCGTCATCACACAGTTGGCGATGGTGTTGACCGTCGAGTCGTGGCCGGCGATCAACAGCAGCACCGCATTGGCCAATACCTCCTCGGCCGGCATCGGGCCGTCGGGGCCGTCGTCGTGCAGTAGTCGCGACAGCAGCCCCGGCCCCGGCTCGTGCTGGAGCTGTTCGATCAGGTCCGCCAGATATCGCGTGAGGGCGTCACGGCCGGCGTGGGCCTTACCGGCGCGAATTCTGCCGTCTTCGGTACCCGCGTCCGGACCCAGATCGGTGCCGGTGAGCATGTCGTAGATCCAGGCGTGGAACCGGGGCTCGTCCGCGAGCGGGATGCCGAGGATCGTGCTGATCACCGTCACCGGTACCGGATAGGCGTACTCGTCGACCACGTCCAGCCGCGTCTTGCCGCTTGCCTCGACGTCGTCGAGCAGCTTGTCGCACAACCCGACGATGACGGGTTCCATGCCGGGGATGACGTGCGGGGAGTGCGGTGGGCCGAAGTGGCGCATCACCTGCCGGCGTGCCCGGTCGTGTGCGGGCGGATCGGAGGCGATGATGCTCTGCGGGCGAGTGTGCGGCGGCGGCGTGCTCGCCGCGTCGGTGCCCGCCAGGGGATTGCCCAGCGGGCTGCGGCTGATATCGGAGCTGACCCGGGGGTCGTGCGCCAGGGCCAGCAGTTCCTGATATCCCGTCACCACGTACAGGTTGTCGGCCACACGCGCGACCGGGGTCCTGCGCAGCTGGTCGAAGTACGGGTACGGGTCGGCGCGGTGTTCGTATTTCATCGCCTCGGTCCAGGCGGTCGCCGCGGTCATTGCTGCCCTACCTTTCTGGTGTGCGCCCGCTCGGTGGAACTCGGCGCTCAGTGGAATTCGGCGCCTCGTGAGGTGGGGTCGTGGCCGGTCAGCACTACGTCGGGAATGCCGGTCGGCACGCGCGGGTCGGGGAAGCGGGCCGGTATGGGCGCCGGATCGGGGGCTCGGTCGTAGCCCGGCGGTGGCGGCGGAAACGGCGCCGACCGTTCGATCATCGCCGCGTAGTAGGGCAGCCATTTGCCGTGATCGAACGTCACCGCACCGACGATGCGGCCCCGCCTTCCGTAGACGGCGGCGAACCGATGGTTCTCGGGACAGCCCTGGGTGAACGCGATCTCGTCACCGAACGAGCAGACCCCCACGCCTTTGATGTTCACCCCGAATTGCGCCGACCAGAACGACGGCAGCGGCAGGTGTGGTCGCCGTTCGGTCTCGAGGCTGATCATGTTGTTCGCGGCGACCTGCGCACCGCACACCGCGTTGTCCCAATGCTCCATCGAGATGAACTGATACTCGTACAGCACGTGCGGCTGCCGGGCGACATCCCCGGCCACGAAGATGTTGTCGGTCACCACCCCGTTGATGTCGAAGGCACGACAGCCCGCATCACATCCGACGCCCCAGAAACCTGCGGCCAGCCCGGCACCCTGCAACCATTCGACATTGCGGATCGACCCCAGCGACGCGACCACCACATCGACGTCCAGTGTGGTTCCGTCCGAGAGGCAGGCCTGGCGCACCCGGCCCTCGGCGTCACCGTCGAGGGATCGGACGGACACACCGGTGCGCAGGTCGACCCCCGCGCCGCGCTGCATCCGCGCGGCGATATCGCCGATCACCCCGCCGAGCGGGCCGATCAGTGGTCCGCCGCCGCGTTCGGCGACGGTCACCGGCACGCCGCGCTCGCGGCACACCGAGGCCAGCTCGGAGCCGATGAATCCCGAGCCGACGACCAGGACGCGCTTCGGATTCGCGTTGAGCGCGGCCTGGAGTCCCGCCGCGTCCTCGCGGGTGCGCACCGTGAACACTCCGCGCAGCGCGCCCTCGGCGGGGTTCGGCCACGGCCGGGCTCGAACGCCGGTGGCGATGAGCAACCGGTCGTAGGGCACCGTGTCGCCGGTGGCCAGCAGGACCCGCCGGTTCACTCGGTCCAGACCGGTCGCGGCCACTCCCAGCCGCCAGTCCGCGTCGACGGCCCGCATCCGCGGAAGTGCGGTGTGATCGGCGCCGACCCACCCCTGCAGGACCTGTTTCGACAACGGCGGACGGTCGTACGGTTCGTGCGGCTCGTCGCCGATGAGGGTCAGGTTGCCGTGAAAGCCTCTCTCCCGCAACGCTTCCGCCGCGCGCAGTCCGGCCAGGGAGGCGCCCACGATGACGATGCGGCCTTCCGCCCGGAATGTCTCGACCAGGTCCGCGACCAGCGAGGCGGTCCTCATGGCGCGGGCTCGGCGTCCTCGGGAGTGTGGGTTTCCACCGCGATGGCCTGGACCGGACACGACGCCGCCGCCCGCAGGACCCGGCGGCGCTGTTCGTCGTCCGGGTTGGGGTCGTAGGTCAGCGCCTCCTCGCCCAGTAATCGCAGCACTTGCGGTGCCAGCGGAACGCACTGCGCGTATCCCTGACACTTGTTCAGATCGACCACGATGCGCATGCCCTCAGCTCCCCTTCCGAACCCGTGCGGAGCACTCACCAAGGATTCGTAGCGGCCGGGCCGACGGGTTATCGCCGGCGGCGGGGTGTTGCCGAGCGGGGTGGCGCCGCACGCATGTGGTCGCGCACCGGAGACAGCAGATCGGCCAGCGCCGTGGTGTCCTCGCGTGACAACGGCTCGAACAGTTGCTGGTTGACGACCTCGGTGTGGCCGGGCAGCACCTCGGCGAGCAGCGCCCGGCCGGCATCGGTGATCGTGACCGTGACGCCGCGCTCGTCGTCCGCGGAGGGTGCGCGCGTGACCAGGCCCGCCTTCTCGAGCAGACCTGCCTGGTAGGTCAATCCGCTGCGGCTGTAGACGACGCCGTCGGCCAAGTCGGTCATGCGTTCACTGCCGGTGGGGGAGTCGAGGCCGAGCCGCGCCAGAAGCTGGAACTGCACGTAGCTCAGATCGCCGGCGTCTCGCAGCTGTTGCTCGACCGCGTGCCGCAGCAGGCCGGCCACCTCCATGAGGGCGAAGTACGCGCCCAGTTGGGCGGCGTCCAGCGGCCGCGGGGTGTCGGACATGGCACGACTGTACCACTTGCTTCGATTTCGAACCTCTTGCTTCGAATTCAAAGCACTGCTACGGTTGCACAGTGCTTCGAGTTCGAAGCACATCACATCGAGAGTGAGGCACCACGATGAAGGCGATCCGATTTCACGAGTACGGCGATCCCGACGTTCTTCGCTACGAGGACGTCGACCTGCCCGTTCCCGGTCCCGGGCAGGTGCGGGTGCGCGTCGCGGCGACCTCGTTCAACGCCGTCGACGGCAATATTCGCGCCGGGTTCATGCAGGGCCCCATGCCGCTGACCCTGCCGCACATTCCCGGCGTGGACGTCGCGGGAACGGTCGACGCACTCGGCGAGGGCGTCGCCGAGTGGGCGGTCGGTGAGCGGGTCGTCGGCTTCCTGCCGTTCACCGACGACGGGGCCGCGGCGGAGTACGTCCTCGCGTCCGCGGAGATTCTGGCGGCGGCGCCGGCGAGTATCCCGCTCACCGATGCGGCCGCGCTCCCGGTGGTCGGTCTCACGGCGTGGCAGGCGTTGTTCGACCACGCCGAACTGAAGCCCGGCCAGCGGATTCTGATCAGCGGCGCCGGCGGCGCCGTGGGTGGTTATGCGCTACAGCTGGCCAAGGCGGCCGGTGCCTACGTGATCGCCACCGGCAGTCCGCGCAGCCGCGAGCGCGTCGCGGCGCGGGGTGCCGACGAGGTCGTCGACCACACCACCACCGAGGTGACCGCCGCGGTGACCGAGCCGGTCGACGTCCTGCTCAACCTCGCGCCGATCGGCCCGGCCGAGTACGCGGCGCTGGCCGGTCTGGTCCGCGACGGCGGCGTCGTGGTCGGCACCACCGTGTGGATGCCCGCCCCGGCGGACGAGGCACGCGGTGTGCGTGCGGTCGACGTCTACGTCCGCGGTGATGCGCGGCAACTGGCGGAACTCGTTGCGCGCGTGGATCTTCGCGAGCTGATCGTGGACGTCGACGAGCGTGCGCCTCTGGCCGAGCTGGCGTCGGTGCACACCCGGGCGGCCGCGGGGACGCTGCCGGGCAAGGTCGTCGTCGTTGCGGCCACGGACTGACCACCACCGGCGGGCTGCCCGGACGCCCCGCTCGCGGAGACCGGACTACTTGCGGGCGACGCCCGCGTAGGCCGACACCTGCGCGTCCATCTTCTTCGGCGGGGCCACGCCGTCGGGGTGCCAGCGGTGGGGCACCTCGATACCCGGTTCGACCAGGTCCATACCGTCGAAGAAGCGCGCGAACTCGTCGCGGCTGCGGACCTGGCACGGCAGGCCGCTGCGGCGGTAGATCTCGACCACGGTGGCTATCGCCGCCGGATCGAAGTCCGGGGTGACGTGTGTCATCACCAGGTACGAGCCGGGGACGAACCGGTTCATCAACGTCTCGATGATGCCGTAGGCGTCCTGCTCGTCGGGCACGAAGTGCATCAGCGCGTTGAGGCTGACCGCGACCGGCCGGGTCAGGTCCAATGTCTCGTGCAAACCGGGCGCATCGAGAATGTCCTGGGGTGTGGTGACGTCGGCGGAGAGGTAATTGGTGCGTCCCTCCGGGGAACTGATCATCAACGCTCGGGCGTGGACGAGCACGATCGGATCGTTGTCGACGTAGACCACTCGTGCGTCGGGGGCGACCTCCTGGGCCACCTGATGCAGATTCGGCTCGGTCGGGATACCCGTTCCGATATCGAGGAATTGGCGAATCCCCTTGTGCGCGAGGAATCGTGTCACGCGGTGGATGAAGGCCCTGTTCTGCTGCGCGGCCGTCCGCACTCCGGGCCAGGTCGCCACGACCTTTTCGGCCGCTTCCGCATCCGCGCTGTAGTGATCCTGGCCGCCGAGGTAGTAGTCGTACATGCGGGCGGTGTGTGGCTGGTTCTGTCGCAGATCGACAGGGGCGCCGGATTCCACGGTCGCAGTCCTTTCCGAGACGAAGTGGCCCTGGCGAAATGCGGTGCGCCGGGTCGAACGTGTTGCGGGCAACGGGAATCGGCGACCCGGCCGATTCCCGCACGCCGGGTGAGTCTACCCGGCACCCTCGGCAGGGACCCGGTTCTCCGACGATCTTGTCACCGCCTCCGTCGGGGTCCGGGGCGCGGGCCTCGGGGACGGCGCGGGCCTGCGTTGCCGTGGATCGATGCGATTCGGGCCTTCCGTCCCCTCGGCCGGGACCTTCGGCGCTCCCGATCGGGCAGCGCCGCGACGAGGCTGGAACGCGAACCGGCGACGAACACCGACTCTGCGGCGAACAGAGGCCCCACATGACCATCGGCGACAGCGTGACGATCGACCGGGCGGGCCTGGATCGGCTCGTCACGGTCCTGATCGAGCACGGCTACCGGGTCATCGGCCCGCAGGTCCGCGACGGGGCGATAGTCCTCGACGAGCTCGACTCGGGCGCCCGGCTGCCGGCGGGCTGGGGAGCGCATACCGAGCCGGGGCGATATCGGCTGTTCCGGCGCGACGACGAAGCCGTCTTCTCGCATTCCGCCGGTCCGGGATCGTGGAAGCAATTCCTCCACCCGCCGCATCGCAGGCTCGCCGGACTCGATGCGGATCTGAATGCCGAACCGGTGCGGGAAGTTCCGACGCCGACCGCGTTTCTCGGCGTACGCGGCTGCGATATGGCCGCGATCGGCGTGCTTGGGCAGGTGCTCGGCGGCGGTGCGCATCCCGATGCGGCGTTCGCGGCTCGGCGGCGGGAGCTGTTCATCATCGGTGTGAACTGCACCGAGCCCGGCGGAGTGTGCTTCTGCGCGTCGATGCACACCGGCCCGGACGTGTCCGCCGGCTACGACCTGGCCCTCACCGAACGCCTCGATCACGCCGGTCACCGGTTCCTCGTCGACGTGGGCACCGAGGCGGGTGCGCGCATCGCCGCCGAGCTGGTCACCGAACCGAGTTCGGAGACGGAGATATCGGCGGCACGCGCCGAGGTCGCGGCGGCGGCCGGCCGGATGGGGCGCAGCATGCCGGATGTCGATGTGCGCGACGTGCTTCGCCGCTCCCAGGAGTCACCCCACTGGGAGGACGTCGCGAGCCGCTGTCTCACCTGCGCCAACTGCACGATGGTGTGCCCCACCTGCTTCTGCACCACCACCGAGGACGTCACCGATCTCACCGGCACGCATGCCGAGCGCTGGGAGCGCTGGGCCTCGTGCTTCGAACTCGACTTCTCCCATCTGCACGGCGGCAGTGTCCGGCAGTCGGGAGAGAGCCGGTACCGGCAGTGGCTCAGCCACAAATTGAGTACCTGGTACGACCAATTCGGCAGTTCCGGCTGCGTGGGGTGCGGACGCTGCATCGCGTGGTGCCCGGCGGGTATCGACTTGACCGTCGAGGTCGCCCGCCTGGCCGAAACGGCCGACGGAGGCGACGATGACCGCCGTTGAGGAGACCACCGCTGAGGAGCTGTCCGCCTTCGCTCCGCTCGCCACGCTGGACCGCGGCAAACTCGCCACGCTCGCCCACGCGGGACGAAACGTTCGCTATCCCGCCGGGCAGCGGTTGATCACCGAGGGCCGCCGAGCCGACCGATGCTGGCTCATCCGATCGGGATGTGTGGGCGTGGACGCGGCGCTGCCCGGACGCGACCCGGTTGTGGTGCAGACTCTGGGACCCGGTGATCTGCTGGGATGGTCGTGGCTGGTGCCGCCGTACCGCTGGCACTTCGGCGCCGTCACCACCGAGCCCGTGCAGGCGATCGAATTCGACGCGGCCCGCCTGGCCGACATCGCCGATACCGACCCGAAATTCGGCTACACGCTCACCCTGCTGCTGTTCGAGGCGCTCGTGGAGCGGCTGCAGGCGACCCGGGCCAGATTGCTGAACCTCTACCGCAACCCGGGCGAGACGGCCGCGACCGCCCCACTGCGCATGGGGGAGAGCGGAGGTGGGCGGTGAGCAGCGCGCCGGCTGCGGCCGTGGCCGCGGACCCGGACACCATGCTCCGTTATCGGGTGGTCGACCGCATCCGGCAGACCGCCGATACCGCGACCTTGGTCCTCGCCCCGATAGATGGTGCGGCACAACGGTTCCGGGCCGGCCAGTTCATGATGCTCTACCGATTCGGGGTGGGCGAGATCGCGATCTCGATCAGCGGCGATCCGTGTGCCCCCGGCGATCTCCTCGAGCACACCATTCGTTCGGTCGGCGCGGTGAGCGCGGCGCTGCACGACTCGCCGCCCGGCGCGGTGATCGGGGTGCGCGGGCCGTTCGGCACCGGATGGGATCTCGATTCCGTCGTCGGCCGCGATCTCGTCGTCGTCGGTGGCGGAGTCGGTGTGGCGCCGCTGCGTCCGATCGTGCTGGAGGCGCTGGCGCGGCGAGCCGAATACGGCCGGATCGTGCTGATCACCGGCGCTCGGACACCCGATGAGATCCTCTTCCGGGACGATCAGCGTGCATGGCACGCCGACGGCCGGCTCGAGCTTTACCGAACCGTCGATCACCCGGCTCCCGGCTGGACGGGAAGGGTCGGCTTCGTCACCGAACCCCTCCGCACGCTCGTCGTCGACCCGGGGCGCACCACGGCATTCCTGTGCGGACCGGAACCGATGATGCGGTTCTGCGCGCAGACGCTGATCCGGCACGGCATGGCACGCGCTGACATTCGCCTGTCGATGGAGCGCAATATGCAGTGCGGAGTGGGCCGATGCGGCCACTGTCAGCTCGGGCCGCTGCTGATCTGCCGCGACGGTCCCGTCGTCGACTACGCGGTGGCCGGGCCGCTGATGACGGTGCGGGAGTTGTGATGGCCGTCCCGACCCTCGCGGTATGGAAGTTCACCTCCTGCGACGGCTGTCAGCTCACCCTGCTGGACTGCGAGGACGAACTGCTGACCCTCGCGGGCCGGATCCGGATCGCGCATTTCACCGAGGCGTCCAGTGCGGTCGAACCCGGTCCGTACGACGTGTCGCTGGTCGAGGGATCGGTCTCCACCCCCGAAGAGGTGGATCGGATCGCCGAAATCCGCGCGCAGTCACGCATTCTCGTCACGATCGGCGCCTGCGCCAGTCACGGCGGCATCCAGGCACTGCGCAACTTCGCCGATATCGCGGACTTCACCTCGATCGTGTACGCGAGCCCGCAGTACATATCGACGCTGGACACCGTGACCCCGATCGCCGCGCATGTGCGAGTGGACTACGAACTGCGCGGCTGCCCCATCGACCGCCGCCAGCTCCTCGACACTCTCTGCGCGCTGCTGGCCGGTCGCGCACCCGACCTGCCGGACACCAGTGTGTGCACCGAATGCAAACGCCGCGGCACTACCTGCGTCATGGTGGCCGACGGCATACCGTGCCTGGGCCCGGTGACCCAGGCCGGCTGCGGCGCCCTGTGCCCGTCGTATCACCGTGGCTGTTTCGGATGCTTCGGGCCGATGGCGCGACCCAATATCGGTGCGCTGCTTCCGATTCTGCGCGTCAACGGCATGTCCTACGAGGATGTCGACCGAGTGTTCCACACAGTTGCCGCAGCCGCACCGCCGTTCGCGCAGAGGGGGCGAGATGACCCGCCGCGGTAGGCGATTGACGGTGAACTCGCTGGCTCGGGTGGAGGGGGAAGGGGCGCTGCGGGTGGTCGTCGAAGACGGCACGGTCACCCGTGCGGAATTGAACATCTATGAGCCACCACGATTCTTCGAGGCGTTCCTGCGGGGCAGGGCGTACACCGAGCCGCCCGATATCACCGCGCGCATCTGCGGGATCTGCCCGGTGGCGTATCAGACCAGCGCGTGCAACGCCCTCGAACAGCTCTGCGGTATCCGTCTCGACGCGCCGCTGGCGGCGCTGCGGCGGCTGCTGTATTGCGGTGAGTGGATCGCCAGCCACGCCCTGCACATCTATCTGCTGCACCTGCCCGATTTCCTGGGCTATCCCGATGCCGTCGCGCTGGCCGCCGACCACCGGGACCTGGTGGAACACGGTCTGGCGGTGAAGAAGGCGGGCAACAGCCTGCTCGAACTGCTCGGGGGACGCTCGATCCATCCGATCAACGTCCGAGTCGGGGGCTTCTATTCGGTGCCCGACCGGGACCGGCTCGAGCCGATCGCCGAACAGCTGCGTCGTGCGCGCGACTACGCCGCCGACACCGCCGAATTCGCCGCGGGATTCGAATTTCCCGACCTCGAGCTCGACCACGACCTGCTCGCGCTCACCGCGCCGGACGGGTATGCCATCGAAGACGGAGACCTGCGCAGCGACACCGGAACATCGTTCATCGCAGCCGATTTCGGTGCCCACGTCGTCGAACGGCAGGTGCCGCATTCCACCGCGTTGCACGCCCGATTGGACGGCCGGCGATATCTGGCCGGTCCGCTCGCCCGCTACAGCCTCAACTCCGCGCAGTTGTCACCGCTGGCCCGCGAGGTCGCCGCGGCCACCGGCCTGCGAGAGCAATGCCGAAACCCGTTCCGCAGCATCCTCGTTCGCGCCGTCGAACTGGTCTACGCGCTCGACGAAGCGCTGCGGCTGATCGGGGACTACGAGCGGCCCGCGCGACCGGCGATCACGGCCCGCCCCCGTGCCGGCGTCGGCCACGGCGTCAGCGAAGCGCCACGCGGTGTGCTCTACCACCGGTACGAAACCGACGACGCCGGAGTGGTGAGCGCGGCCACCGTCATCCCGCCGACCTCGCAGAACCAGGCCGCGATCGAGGAGGACCTACGCCAGGTGGTGGAGGCCAACCTCGAACTGGACGACGCGGCACTCACCCACCTGTGTGAACTCACCATCCGCAACTACGACCCGTGCATCTCCTGCTCGGCCCACTTCCTCGACCTCGACCTGGTGCGCCGATGATCGAGCCGCGGGCCGTGGTGATCGGTGTCGGCAACGACTACCGGCGCGACGACGGCATCGGCCCTGCCGTGGCTCGCCGCCTCGAATCGCTGCGTATCCCCGCCGTAGCGGTGGCACGGTGGGACGGCGACCCCGCCGGTCTTCTCGACCTGTGGGCAGATGTCGAGCTCGCGGTGGTCGTGGACGCGGTTCGCTGCGATCCCTCGAATCCCGGCCGGATATGGCGAACCACGGTCGAGGCTCTGCGCGGGTGCGCCCGCGCCACCGGCTCGCACGCGCTGGGCATTCCCGATGTGCTGCCGCTCGGACGAGTCCTGGGCAGTGTTCCGGCCGAACTGGTCGTCGTCGCGGTCGAGGCACAGAGCCTCGACCTGGGTGTCGGCATGTCCGGTCCGGTAGCGGCTGCTGTCCCGGACGTCGTCGCGGTCGTGCTGAGCGAACTCGCGCGCCTCGGTCTGCGCCCGTCCGAGCCGGCGCTGCCGGAGTGACGCCGCACCCGGCCGGTCGGGGCGGCTCACCGGTGCGGGCACCGGCCGTTCGGCACGAGCGGCACCGAGGAAAACGCCGGGCCGTCGCGGGCGTGGTAAGCATGTCGAGTGGGTGTGCGTGAGAGAAACAACGTGGTAGTCGTCGGCTCGACGGCTGGGCCGACGGTGCTGCTCGCGCACGGATTCGGCTGTGACCAGAACATGTGGCGACTCGTCACCCCGATTCTGGCGCGGCGTTTTCGGGTGGTGCTTTTCGATCATGTCGGCTCGGGCCGCTCGGACGTCTCGGCGTGGTCGAGCGATCGGTACGGCGACCTGCACGCCTATGCCGAGGACATCGTCGACATCTGTGCCGAGTTGGAGCTGCGGGACGTGGTGCTGGTCGGCCATTCGGTGGCGGCGACGATCGCGGTGCTGGCGGCGAATCGGTCGCCGGAGTGGTTCGCGAAGCTGGTGCTGGTGACGCCGTCACCGCGGTATATCGACGAGGGTGACTACCGTGGCGGATTCAGCCACGCCGATATCGAGGAATTGCTCGACGCGCTCGAGGCCAACTATCTGGGCTGGTCGGCATCCATGGCCCCGGTGATCATGGGCAATCCGGACCGGCCCGAATTGGGCGCCGAGCTGACCGAGAGTTTCTGCCGCATGGATCCGGCGATCGCTCGGGTTTTCGCGCGCGCGACCTTTCTGTCCGACAATCGCGCCGACCTGCGGCAGGTGCGTGTGTCGACGCTGATCCTGGAAACCGCGCAGGATCCGATCGCCCCGCGCGAGGTCGGCCGATTCGTTCGCGACCAGATCGCGGGAAGTGAACTCGTCACCCTCGACGCCACCGGGCACTGCCCGCAGCTGAGCGCCCCCGAACTCACCGCCGCCGCCATCGAGGCGTTCGCCGAGCAGTCGACGATGAGCCGCTGATGATGTCCCCGCAGGGCGAGGCGGGCCATCGCGACAGCGAGCGGTCGCCGAATGCCGATCCCGCGTTCTCGGCGATGCTGGAAGACAGCGCCGAGGACCTCTACGCCCACGCACCCTGCGGCTACCTGTCCACCCTGATGGACGGCACGATCGCGAAAATCAACCACACGCTGGTTGGCTGGCTGGGCTACGAGCAGTCCGAGCTGGTCGGACGCCGCACCTTCACCGATCTTCTCGCGGTGGGCGCGCGCATCTACTACGAGACCCATATGGCGCCGATGCTGGCCATGCACGGCCAGGTCAACGGCCTGGCGCTGGATCTGCGGTGCGCCGACGGGACCAGGCTTCCGGTGCTGGTGACATCGGTGGTGAAATGCGGTTCCGACGGCACCGCACAACTGATCCGCACCACGATCTTCGATGCCCGCGAACGCCGCGCCTACGAGCAGGAACTTCTGCGCGCGCGCCAGGCCGCCGAACGGGAACGCGAACGGGCCCTCACACTGGCCGCGACCCTGCAGCGCAGCCTGTTGCCGTCCGAACTGCCGGCGGTGCCGGGGATGCAGGTCGCCGCCTACTACCATCCGGCGTCCGTCGACGAGGTCGGCGGCGACTTCTACGACCTGTTTCCGCTCACGCCCGACACCTGGGGATTCTTCCTCGGCGACGTCTGCGGTAAGGGCGCCGACGCCGCGGTGGTGACGTCCTCGGCGCGGTACACGATGCGCGCCGCGGCGGTCTACGACCCGGACCCGCCTGCTGTGCTGGCACATCTCAACACGGTGCTGTGCCGCGAATTCCACACGGGCACACCACGTTTCTGCACCGTGGTCTACGGGTCCATGCGGCCGACCCCCACCGGCGCCACGCTCATCCTGGCCGCCGGCGGACATCCACCTCCGGTGGTGATCCGCGCGAACGGCACCACCGAGGTGATCGAGATGACGGGAGGCATGCTGGTCGGGGCACTTCCCGACGCCGTATTCGCCGCCCGAACAGTGCAACTCGTTCCCGGCGACACGGTGCTGCTCTACAGCGACGGCCTCACCGAGGCCCGTGTCCGCGGCCGCGAACGCCTCGGTGAGGAGCACCTCCGCGAGTTCATCGACACCCTCGGCCCGGTCACCGCGCCCGCGCTGGTCGCCGCGCTGACCGAGATGCTCGCCGGATTCGAGGGCGTCGACGACGACACCGCTCTGCTCGCGCTCGGCGTCCCGCCGACCGCGGATCGGTCGGCGTAGACGCGGTCCGTTGGCGCATAACGAGTTTCGGCGAAGCGGTCTCGGCTACTTACCGCTGAAGACCGGGAATTTGCCGGCGTCGCCGTAATCCCGGAACTGTTCCATGTTCCGCAACGTGTGCATGTCGTCGTCGGAGATCGTGAAGTCGACCTGAGCGTTGCTTCGCATATGTTCCGGATTCGCCGTTTTCGGCAGCGGGAGAGTGCCGAGCTGCAGCGTGTAGCGGATGCACAGCTGGGGCACGGTGGCCCCGTAGCGGTCCGCCATCGCGGCGACATCCTGGTTGTTCAGTATCTCCCCGTGTGCGATGGGGGAGTAGGCCTGCACGAGGATGTCCTTGCCCTCGCAGTAGGCGATGAGGTCGGCCGGGGTGTTTCCGACGTGGACGAGCAGTTGATTCACCTGTGGTGCGACGGTGCAGGCCGCGAGGATGTTGTCGAGGTCGTGCTGTTCGAAGTTGGAGACGCCGATGGAGCGGAGCTTGCCCGCCCGATACGCGTCTTCGAGCGCGCGCCACGCCTCCCGATTGC
Source organism: Nocardia aobensis NBRC 100429 (assembly GCF_000308375.1). GTDB lineage: Bacteria > Actinomycetota > Actinomycetes > Mycobacteriales > Mycobacteriaceae > Nocardia > Nocardia aobensis. The sequence continues at coordinate 52,872 of NZ_BAFQ01000295.1, forward strand.
CGTCCGCGTAGTCTCCGCCGCGGAAATCGGCCCAGGGCTGCGGACTGTGGATCAGCATGAGGTCGATGTGGTCGAGCCCCATCGTGGCGAGGGAACCGTCGATGGCGGCGGCCGCGTCGGCGTAGTTCTTGATCTCCGCCGCCAGTTTGCTGGACACGAACAACTCGTCTCGCGCTACGCCGCTGGTGCGGACCCCTTCGCCCACGCCTCGTTCGTTCCCGTACGCCTGCGCGGTGTCGATATTGCGGTACCCGATGCCGACGGCATCGACCACCGCCCGCGCGGCCTTGTCGTCGTCGATGAACCAGGTACCCAAGCCCAGCTTGGGCGTGCGCACCCCGTTGGACAGCGTGTACGTCTCGTTCAGAACCATCGATGTCCACTCCTTCGGTCGTCGAATCGTCTGCGGGATCGACTACCCACTGCAGCCCGGCTGTACCGGCAACGAGATCGACTACTCCCACTCAGGGCGGCACGCCGTCGCGGTGAACGGCTCCGCGATTCGATGCAACCTGTTCTAATCGGGGTGTCCGGGCGGCAACCCGGACCGTATCGACGCCGAGCGGAGTGAGATCGTGCCCCTAGCTCTGACCGCGGATCAGGCGGCGCTGGCGCAGGCCGTCAGCGGATTCGCCGACCGCCACCACACGCGTGAGTACACCCGTAAGCACACCGATCGGCTCGCCGCCGGCGAACTGCCCACCTTCTGGGCGGACCTGGTCGCGCTGGGACTGCCCGGTGTGCATCTGCCGGACGAGGTGGGCGGGCAGGGCGGAACGCTCGACGAGATGGCGGTGGTGCTCGCCGAATCCGGGCGGGCGCTGCTACCCGGCCCGCTACTGCCTTCGGTGATCACGAGCGCCATCGTCGCGTCCGCGGAAACCGTTGCGTCGGTGCGTGATATGTTGCGGCGTTTCGCCGAGGGCGGGACCGGCGCGACGGTGGACGCGGGTCACGGGGTGCGGTTCGCCGATGGCGGCTCGAGCGGTGAGACCGGCCCGGTGCTGGGCGCCGCCGCGGCCGATGTGCTGCTGGTGGCCGCGGCCGACGGCGACCGCACTCGCTGGTTCCTGGTGGAACGTGACGCCCAGGGTGTGCAGATCGAGGCGTGTGCCGGATCGGATCTGGGCCGTGACCTCGCCGTCGTCCGTTTGCGCGAGGTCGCCGGAATCGAGCTCACCGGCATCGACACCGGCTATGCCGAGGCGGTCGCCACCGCGTTCCTGGCCGCCGAAGCCGCCGGGGTGATCCGCTGGTGTTCGGACACGGCCACCGAATACATCAAGGCCCGCAAGCAGTTCGGCCGTCCCGTCGGTTCCTTTCAGGCCGTGCAGCACCGCGCCGCGCAACTGCTGATCACCAGTGAGCTCGCCACCTCGGCGGCCTGGGACGCGGTGCGCGGTCTCGCCGACGAACCGGCCCAGCGCACGCACGCCGCGGCCGGTGCCGCGCTCACCACCCTCGGCACTGCCGTGCACGCGGCCGTGGAATGTCTGTGCCTGCACGGCGCGACCGGTTTCACCTGGGAGCACGATCTGCACCTGTACTGGCGGCGGGCCATGTCCCTGGCCGGGCTCGGCGGCTCCGCGGAGAGCTGGGAACGCAGGCTCGGCGAGGTGGCGCTCGGTGGTCCGCGCACGTTCGCGGTACCGCTGCCGGAAACCGATTCCTCGTTCCGCACATGGGTGTCGGATATTCTGGATCGTGCTGCCGCCCTGGACAACCCGACTCCCGGCAAGATCGGTGACCACGACGCCACCAATACCGGTCCTCGCCGCACGCTGCTCGCCGATTCCGGCCTGGTGTCGCCGCCGATGCCGAAACCGTGGGGGATCGAGGCGGGCCCGCTGGAACAGCTGATCCTGCAGGACGAATACGACCGGCACGGAATCACGCAGCCCTCCATGGGCATCGGCCAGTGGGTGGTGCCGATCGTGCTGCAGCGCGGCACCCCCGAACAGCTCGCCCGACTGGCCGCGCCGGCACTGCGCGGCGAACAGATCTGGTGTCAGCTGATGAGCGAACCGGAAGCGGGTTCGGATGTGGCGTCGCTGAGCCTGCGCGCCACCAAGGACGGCGACGGCTGGCGGCTCAACGGCCAGAAGATCTGGACCACGCTGGCGCATCGCTGCGACTGGGGACTGCTCCTGGCGCGCACCGATCCCGAGGCCGAACGCCATCGTGGCCTGACCATGTTCCTGGTCGATATGCACGGTGCGGGTGTGACGGTCCGCCCGATCACCCAATCCAGCGGTCAGGCCGAATTCAACGAGGTGTTCTTCGACGACGCCTTCGTTCCCGACGACATGGTGCTCGGCGAGGTCGGGCAGGGCTGGGCGCTGACGCTGGAAACCCTTGCCCAGGAACGGCTTTTCATCGGCGGCGTCCGCGACCCGGGACACAACTCCCGCATCGTCGGCATCATCGAACGTGCGGAGTACGCGGGCAGCCGTGAGAATGCCCTGCGCGTGCTGGGCCGGATCAGTGCGCGCGGAGCCGCCATCTCGGCGATGAATCTGCGCGAGACCATTCGGCGCCTCGGCGGTCACGGGATCGGCCCGGCCACCAGTATGTCGAAGGCCGCGGCCTCGATGCTGCACACCGACGCCGCGGCCGCCGCTCTGGAACTCATCGGTCCCGCCGCGGCGTTGAACGAGAAGGACTGCGAGGTCGTCCTGCACGAACTCGACATCCCGAGCTGGGTGATCGGTGGCGGGACACTGGAAATCCAGCTCAACACGATCGCCACCCTGGTCATGGGGTTGCCTCGGAAGTAGGGGGAGCGCACTCAGTTACGGACGAAGGTGATGGGCAGGCCGTCCTTGGGATAGGGCAGGGAGTGATAGTCCAGGGGTGGGACGTAGGCGGGGTCCACCCGCCAGTGGTAGTCGCGCAGCAGGCGGTGCATGATCGACTTCACTTCCACTCCGCCGAAATGCATGCCGATGCATTTGTGCGCGCCCCCTCCGAAGGGCTCCCACGCGAAGCGATGCGATTTGTCCTCGCGGCGTTCGGGGCCGAAGCGGTCGGGATCGAAGGTGTGCGGGTCGGTCCAGTACTGCGGCATCAGGTGGGTGAACTGGATTCCGATGACGACATCGGTGCCCGCCGGAATCCGAACCCCTTGGATCACAGTGTCTTTCACCGCGTAGCGGACCAGGACCGGGACCGGGGCGCGCAGTCGCAGCGCCTCGCGCATCACCAGATCGATGGACTCCAGCCGCTCGAGTTCGGCCATCGATGGTGCGGGCCCCAGCGCCGATGCCTCACTGCGGCACCGTTGCTGCCATTCCGGATGCTGTCCCAGATACTGCAGGATCGTGGAGGTGGTGATGGTGGAGGTGTCGTGGGCGGCCATCATCAGGAAGATCATGTGGTTGACCACATCGTCGTCGCTGAAGCGGGCGCCGTCCTCGTCCTCGATGTGGCACAGCACCGAGAAGATGTCGTCGCTCTGTTCGGCGCGTTTCGCGGGCAGATAGTGGCGCAGAAAATCCTCGAGCACCTTTCGGCCGCGGTAGGCCTTGCCCCAGCGGGTGAACGGCACATTGCCGCGCACGATTCCGGCCGCGGCCTGCACGCACGCGATGAACGCCTGGTTGATCCGGTCCATCTCGGCCGGTGTGGTGTCCGCGGCGCCGCCCATGAACAGATCGGCGGCGATATCGAGGGTGAGTTGCTTGAGTTTCCAATAGGCGGGGAAGGATTCGCTCTCGTCCCAGTGCGCGACACCCTGTTCGATCGCCGGATGCAGTCGCTCGGTATAGGCCTGCAGGCGGGGACGGGTGAACGCCTGCTGCATGATCCGCCGATGCCGCTTGTGCTCGTCGAAGTCGATGAGCATGAGTCCGCCGTGGAAGAACGGGCCGACCAGCCGCGACCAGGCGGGCTCGTTGGCCAGCGCCCCGTCCTTGTTCAGCAGCGCTTCCCCGCAGGCGTCGGGACCGAGCAGCAGAGCCGCGGTCCGGCCGAGGGAATACATCGGGGCGACGGGCCCGTAGTGATCCCATTCCCGCTGGAACAGTGCCAGCGGGTCCTGTGCGTATTGCAGCAGTTGCCCGAGCACCGGGTAGCCGCGATCCTCGCGCCGCTGGGTCGGGAGAGGCCTGGTCTCCAGGGCGTCAGCCGTCATCGCACACCTCGTCTCTGTGATGCCGCTCACGTCACAGCCTGATTCAGGAAGGGCGTCCTGTCAACCTTGATCGCGAAGTCGCTGTGGCATGCTGGGGCCATGGCCGTGCAATCAGGGGTCTACCGCGGAGCGACCGCCGCCGAACGGGCCACCGAACGCCGGTCGCGCCTGCTGGACGCGGGTCTCACGGTGTGGGCCGACGCGGGAACCCGGACGACGATGACCGCGGTCTGCGCCGAAGCCGGACTCAGTGAGCGCTACTTCTACGAGAGTTTCACCGGACTCGACGCCCTGCTCGAAGCCGTCCTGAACCAGATCGCCGTCGAAATCGAGGACAACAGCCGCAGCGCCGCCGAGGCCGCCGGAGACGATCCGGAAGCGCGTATGCGGGCATCGATCGGCGCGTTCGTGCGGCTGCTGGTCGAGGATCCGCGCAAGGGCCGGGTCGCGATCGTCGAATCGGTGGCGTTTCCCCATTTGCGCAGGCGCCGTACCGAATTGCTGCGGCACCTGGCGCACGAGTCGGCCCTCGAAGTACGAACGTGGCTCGGCGATTCCGGCCGCAGCCGGGCCGCCGACGAAACCTCCGGTCTGCTGTTCATCGGCGGCATGGCCGAACTGGTCACCGCCTGGCTCGACGGCGCCATCGAGGTGAGCGCCGAGGAGATGGTCGAGGCCGCGTGCCGGGCCCTGCGCGGTCTCTATCGCTGAATGCCGGTGGTGAGGATGGTCGCGAGTTCACGGTAGGCGTCGGCGTCGTCGAGGCCGGTTTCGGTGCGGACGCCACCCTGCTGGATGCGCACCATCATGGTCGCGGCGAGGTCCGCGGCGAAAGCGGCGTGGACTTCCCGGAATTCGCCGGCCGCGACGCCGTCGTCGACGAGTTCGCGGACTCGTCTCGCGGCGAGGCGGGTGTTCTGCTCGTACACCTCTCGGGCCGGTGCGAAGGCATCCAGGTCGGTCATGAACTGCTGGGATGCGGCGCCGAGGACGGTTCCGACGGCCGACAGGTAGGCGATGATGCGTGCGCGGGCTCCGGTGGTGGTGGCGATGCGCTGCTCGACATCGTCGGTGGCGCGCCGGAAGAAGTGCACGGTGGCGGCGCGGACCAGTTGTTCTTTACTGCCGGCCAGTGTGTAGAGCGTGCTTTTGGAACACCGCAGCCGCGAGGCGATCTCGTCGAGGGTCAGATGCGCGAAGCCCTCGGTCAGGAAGAGGTCGACCAGCGCGTCGAACAGTTCGGTACGCCGCCGGGTGCCGAAACCGCCACGAGTCGTCTGCGTCATGCCTGAATAGTACTCAAGAGAGTCTTGCAGTACTGCCCGCCGGACAGTACTCTGGCCGATAACCGAGTACTGCCATCCGTGGCCGAGAGGGAGGATGTCGTGGCTGTCGATCGATTGCTGCCCACCGACGAGGCGCACGAACTGATCCAGCTCACCCGTGACATCGCGGACAAGGCGCTCGCGCCGATCGTCGATGAGCACGAGCGGTCGGAGTCGTATCCGAGCGGTGTATTCGCCACGCTCGGCGAGGCGGGGTTGCTGAGTCTGCCGTATCCGCAGGAGTGGGGCGGTGGCGGTCAGCCCTACGAGGTGTATCTGCAGGTGCTCGAGGAGATCGCGGCGCGGTGGGCGGCGGTCGCGGTCGCGGTGAGCGTGCACAGCCTCGCGTGTCATCCGCTGATGGCGTTCGGGACCGAGGAACAGCAACGTCGATGGCTACCGGAGATGCTGGGCGGCACGACAATCGGCGCCTACAGCCTGTCCGAGCCGCAAGCCGGATCCGATGCCGCGGCGGTGGCGTGCAAGGCCGCGCCCGCCGACGGCGGGTATCGGCTCAACGGCACCAAGGCGTGGATCACCCACGGTGGTGTCGCGGATTTCTACAACGTCTTCGCGCGGACCGGTGAAGGGTCGCGCGGGATTTCGTGCTTCCTGGTACCGAAGGACCTCGAGGGCCTGAGTTTCGGCAAGCCCGAGGAGAAGATGGGCCTGCACGCGGTGCCGACGACCACCGCGCATTACGACGATGCGTACCTGCCCGCGGAGCGGCGGATCGGCGCCGAGGGGCAAGGTCTGCAGATCGCTTTGAGCGCATTGGATTCCGGGCGCCTGGGGATCGCCGCGGTGGCGACGGGTCTGGCGCAGGCCGCCCTCGACGAGGCGGTCGGTTATGCGAAGGAGCGCAGCGCCTTCGGTAAGAAGATCATCGATCATCAGGGCCTCGGTTTCCTGCTCGCCGATATGGCCGCCGCCGTCGACTCTGCCCGGGCCACCTATCTCGACGCCGCGCGGCGTCGCGATGCCGGCTTGCCCTATTCGCGGCAGGCCTCGGTCGCCAAGCTGGTGGCCACCGATGCCGCGATGAAGGTGACCACCGATGCGGTGCAGGTCTTCGGAGGCTACGGCTACACCCGGGACTTCCGCGTCGAGCGGTACATGCGGGAAGCCAAGATCACCCAGATCTTCGAGGGCACCAACCAGATTCAGCGTCTGGTCATCAGCCGCTCACTCGCGAAGTAGCCGCCACGGACCCGGTCGGCCTATCGGCCGGTGAAGAACTGCCAGATGACGGTGGCGGCGTCGAATTGACGGCTGACCTTGCCGATGAGGATGTCGGGCAGATATTGCGGGCCGCCGGGCCAGGTGTGGCCGCCGTTGTCGATCGAATACGCCGTTACCCGAGTGTCGTCGGCGCACGCGGCTGTCGCGGTGTGGACGGTGGTTCCGTCGTCGACGACAGTCGGCAGTTCAGCAGTCCTGACGGAGCCGCACCGGTTTGTCGTGCGCCACAGTTCCTGGGTGGCGTCGACGGACAGGACGGGGCTGGTGCCGGGGCCGAGGCGGCCGGAGGTCATCCGCACGACTCCGCCGTCGTAGGGGACGACCGGGTCTGCGGTGCCGTGGATTTCGAGCACCGACAGCGGGTGCGTGGGGGCGCAGTCGGCGGCATCGGCGACGGGAAGGGGTCCGGCGACCGGCGCGATGGCCGCGATCTTCGCCGAGAGCCGGCAGCCGAGGTACTCGGTGAACATCGCGCCGTTGGACAGGCCGGTGGCATAGACGCGGTTCGGATCGACGTCGTCGTCGGCGACGAGGCGGTCGATGATCGCGGAGACGAAGGCGACATCGTCGATCCGCTTCGCGCCCGCGGTGGTGTCCGCGCCGCGGCCGTCGTTCCAGCTCTTGTCCGAGCCGACGGGGTAGACGGCGAGGAAACCCTCGGTGTCGGCCAGGGTATCGAAACCGGTTGTGGCGGCCATGTTTTCGGCCGTACCGCCGCCGCCGTGGAAGATCAGGACGGCCGGTCGCTTCCCCGGCCCGGGCGATGAGGGTTCGTGGATCAGATACTGCCGTGGCAGGCCGCTCGACTCCACTGTGACCGTCCGGTCCCCGGCCGGAGCGGCGTGCAAGGGAGCACATCCACTCACCGCGGCGATCAGACCGGCTGCCGCGACGAAGGCCTGGATCGGTGCGAATCGCTTCCCCATCGCACAACGGTAAACCGGATCCGCGCCGCCTTCACCACGCGGCGCTGAGGATCGCCTGAAAATTGCAGCGAGGCCGGGACGTATCACGACGCGGTGTCCGCCGGACGGCACCTCCGACCACGAAGCGCCGACTGCGACGATGATCGGATCATGATCAGGCCGAGAGTGATCCTCAGCCGGGCTATGGAGGCAGGGCTCGTGGTGGTGGGGCTGGCCGTGTTGTGGGCCGGCGCGCCGAACGACTGGCTCGTGGTCTGGGACGTACTGGCGGCCGTGTACGTCGGGATCTGGGCGGTGCGGCTGCTGCGGAACCGGCGCGAGGAGAATCCTCAGGAATGGCTCGCCGAGGTTCAGGGCAACTGGGCGGCGCTGCTGGCGATCGGGTTGGCCAGTGCCGTCGGGCTGGTCGCGGTCGTATCGATGATCGCGGACGTCGACGAGAAGTTCGGGGCATTCGCGAAAGCCGTTGCGGCCGTTGCCGCATTGCTGGCCTGGTTTCTACTGCACCTGGGCTTCGCCGAACAGTATGCGCGAACCTATTACGCGCTGCTGCCGGACCGCGCGCTGTCGTTCCCGGGATCGGGGCAACCGAACCTCCTGGATTTCGCCTACTTCGCCTTCACCATCGGGGTTTCCTTCGCGGTCTCCGACGTCGAGACCCACCACCGGGACATCCGGGTACAGGTTCTGGTGCATTCGGTGCTCGGCTTCTTCTACAACGCCGCGGTCATCGGCGTCGCGGTCGGGGTGGTGACCGGTGGGCGGTGACCGGTGGAGGGCCCGGCCCCTGCGGTGGCGAGGTATCGAAAACCGCCATCCCCGGTTCGGTGAGCAGCACCGATTCGGCGTCCGCACGCCCGCGCGCCAGAACGCATGCCCGAAACCGCCGCGCCGGAGTTCCGGCGAACGCCGGGCAGCCGCATCCAATGGGCGGGCGCGGAGACCTCGATGTGTGGAACGGCTGTATGGACGTGTCGTGCGATCGGGTCACCGCGCGGCAGCCGCAATCCTGGACCGCTTCGACTCCTGAGGTGCTGCGGCCCTACGGCGCGGGCCAGATTCCCCGCAACCGCGCCGCGGCGACCGCGCTCTGGCGCAGTCCCGCTTCGTAGGCGGGGCGCAGAGCGGCCGGGTCGAAGACGTCCGCACCTGTGGCGGCGATGGCTTGGGCGTCGGGGGACAGGGAAACCGTTGTGGCCGAGGCGAGTTCGTGGTCGGTGTCGGCTCGTGGGTAGAGGTGGGCGCCCGGTTCCAGGATCACGATCGTCTCGGCGCCGACCGCGAGGTCGGCATTGATCGGGGAGCGCACGCCGCCGTCGGCGTAGCGGGCACCGTCGATCGGGATCGGCGGGAACACTCCGGGCACCGCCGTGCTCGCCGCGACGGCCTCCGCCACGGACGCTACGTCGGTGCGGGTCCACGCCCGCAGGTCTCCGGATTCGGCATGGACCGACGTGATGACCAGATCTCGGTCCGGCCAGTGCGGCATCGCCAGCAGGGCGTCCATCCGCGCGACGTGTTCTGCGGCATCGGCGGGGACGGCCGGGGCGGGGTCCTGCCCCGGCTCGGGCGGGGTGAGCAAGCGGGCGACGTCGCCGCCGTCGCCGAGTACCGCGGCGACGACCGCGCCGGCCGAGGTGCCGACGACACGATCCGCACGAGCGAGGTCGATCCCGGCTTCCCGCAGGCCGACCAGCAGCCCGACCGTCCACACGGTGCCGACCGTCCCACCTCCGCCCAGTACGAGCGCGGACCGAAAACCGTTGGGCGGCAGAGCGGAAGTCACGCGCCGAGCCTACCGGCGACCCGGAGGGCGGTGCTCTCACAGCCGAGACGACCGGATGGTCCTGGTGAGCGGGTTGTGCGGGAAAGTTGCCGGAGTACGCTGAATGGGTCGGCCTTCGATGACTCGGCCTCTCGATGAATCGAGACAACTCATGCACGAGCTGGCAATCGCGCAGGGGATCGTGAGCGGCGCGTGTGAACACGCTGCCGGGCGGCGGGTGTACCGCGTGACCGTTGCGATCGGGATGCTCTGCGCGGTGGTCCCGGATGCCCTGCACTTCTGTTTCGGCCTCGCGGCCGAAGGCACCCTCGCCGAGGGCGCGGAACTCGTCGTCGAGGAAATTCCGGGCCGGGCGCGCTGCCGCACCTGCGGCGCCGAATTCGGCCTGCCCGATCTGATCCCGCTGTGCGCCTGCGGCAGCGCCGACGTCGACATCCGCGCCGGGCGGGAGCTGCGAATCCGCTCCATGGAGGTGAGTGAGACATGTGCGCAACCTGCGGATGCGGCGGCGACGACACCCAGGCGGTGATCACCGGTCCGCACGAGCACGACCATCCGCACGATCACGATCACGACCACGGCGACACGCACGATCACCGCCACGGGGGCGCGCACGATCACGGCGACGGGCGCGGGCATGACCACGGCGACGGGCATGCGCATGACCACCACGAGAACGCGCATCACCCCCACGGGCACGATCACGACCACTCCCACCCGCACGAGCACGGCGGTCCGCCGACCGAGACGGTGACTCTGGAACAGAAGGTGCTGGCCAAGAACGATCAACTGGCACAAGAGAATCGGCGCTGGCTGGCCGAGCGGGACATCCTCGCCCTGAATCTCACCAGTTCGCCGGGCGCGGGCAAGACGACGCTGCTCGAACGCACCATCCGTGAATGCCCGGGCATGCCGATCGCGGTCATCGAGGGCGATCAGGAGACCTTGCTGGACGCGCGGCGGATCGAATCCACCGGCTGCCCCGTGGTGCAGATCAACACCGGCGCCGGCTGTCATCTCGACGCGCAGATGACCCGCGGCGCGCTCGAATCACTGCACCCGGCGCGCGAGAGCGTGGTCCTGATCGAGAATGTCGGCAATCTGGTGTGTCCCGCCCTGTTCGACCTCGGCGAGCGCGCGAAGGTCGTCATCGTCTCGGTGACCGAGGGAACCGACAAGCCGTTGAAGTATCCCCATATGTTCGCCGCGGCCGGCCTCGTGCTGATCAACAAGATCGATCTGCTGCCGTATGTCGACTTCGATCTCGCCACCTGTACGCGCTACGTCCGGGCGATCAATTCCGGAGTGACGGTGCTCCCGGTATCCGCGACGAGCGGAGAGGGCCTCGGTGACTGGTACGGCTGGCTCGCCGGGCAACGCTCGTCGGTAGCCGCACCCATTGAGGTTCATTTGTCGCGAGACTAATATCTGTGTGGTCTGTATCACAGATTGAGACGGCTTCGAGCCGGATCGGCCAGCCCCCGCCCGGCTCGGGAAGGCGGCATTCATGCCAACCCAGGAAGCAGTTCGGGCCGAAGAGACGCTGATACACGTCCTGTGGATCAACGCGGGCCTCAGTTGTGACGGTGATTCGGTGGCGTTGACTGCCGCCACCCAGCCCAGTGTCGAGGAAATCGCGCTCGGAGCGCTTCCCGGCCTGCCCAAGATCGCCGTACATTGGCCGCTGATCGATTTCGAATGCGGTCCGAACGGGGGAGCCGACGACTTCCTCGAATGGTTCTTCAAGGCCGACCGCGGCGAACTCGAACCCTTCGTTCTGGTGGTCGAAGGTTCGATTCCGAACGAGCAATTGCACCGCGACGGTTACTGGTGCGGTTTCGGCAACAACCCGGAGACGAATCAGCCGATGACCACCAGTGAATGGCTCGACCGGCTGGCGCCCAAGGCCACCGCGGTCGTGGCGGTCGGCACCTGCGCCACCTACGGCGGCATTCACGCGATGGCCGGCAACCCCACCGGAGCGATGGGAGTTCCGGATTACCTCGGCTGGGATTGGAAGTCCAAGGCCGATATTCCGATCGTCTGCGTGCCCGGATGCCCGATCCAGCCGGACAATCTCTCCGAGACGCTGACCTATCTGCTGTACATGGCCACCGGCCAGGCGCCGATGATTCCGCTCGACGAAGCGCTGCGCCCGAAATGGTTGTTCGGTGCCACCGTGCACGAGGGTTGCGATCGCGCCGGATACTACGAACAAGGTGATTTCGCCGAGGAGTACGGCTCGCCGAAGTGCATCGTGAAATTGGGGTGCTGGGGCCCGGTCGTGAAATGCAATGTGCCCAAACGTGGTTGGCTCAACGGTGTCGGAGGGTGCCCGAACGTCGGCGGTATCTGCATCGGCTGCACCATGCCGGGATTCCCGGACAAATTCATGCCGTTCATGGACGAACCGCCCGGCGGGAAAATCTCGTCCACCGCGTCGGGGCTGTACGGATCGGTGATCCGCAGCCTGCGCCACATCACCGGCCGCACTGTCGACAAGGAGCCGCACTGGCGGCACAAGGGGGAGAAACTCGATACGGGCGCGACTCGCACCTGGTAGGAGAATCTCGCGATGACACAGATCATCCCGGAGGCGTCGCACAAGAGGATCGAGCCGGATTCGCTCGTCGAAATGGCGTGGGACCCGATCACCCGGATCGTCGGCAGCCTCGGTATCTACACGAAAATCGATTTCGAGAACCGGGAAGTGGTCGAGTGTCACAGCACGTCGTCCATCTTCCGTGGCTATTCGATATTCATGCGCGGCAAGGATCCGCGGGATGCGCACTTCATCACCAGCCGCATCTGCGGAATCTGCGGTGACAACCACGCCACCTGTTCGTGCTACTGCCAGAACATGGCCTACGGCGTGAAGCCGCCGCATCTGGGCGAGTGGATCGTCAATCTGGGCGAGGCCGCGGAATACATGTTCGACCACAACATCTTCCAGGAGAATCTGGTCGGGGTGGACTTCTGCGAGAAGATGGTCGCCGAGACCAATCCGAGTGTTCTCGACGCGGCCCGCAAGGCCGAGGCGCCGCACGCCGCGATGCACGGCTATCGCACCGTCGGCGACATCATGGAAGCGCTCAATCCCTTCACCGGCGAGTTCTACCGTGAGGCGTTGCAGGTGAGCCGGTACACGCGAGAGATGTTCTGCCTCATGGAAGGCCGGCACGTGCATCCCTCGACGCTGTATCCCGGCGGCGTCGGCACCGTGGCGACGGTCCAGTTGATGACCGACTACATGTCGCGACTGATGCGCTACGTCGAATTCATGAAGAAGGTCGTGCCGATGCACGACGACCTGTTCGACTTCTTCTACACCGCGGTGCCCGGATACGAGCGGGTCGGGCTGCGGCGCACCCTGCTGGGATGCTGGGGTTCGTTCCAGGATCCGGAGGTCTGCAATTTCGAGTACAAGGATATGGAGGATTGGGGCCGGCGGATGTTCGTGACGCCGGGTGTGGTGGTGGACGGCAAACTCGTCACCACCTCGCTGCTCGATATCAATCTCGGTATCCGAATCCTGTTGGGCAGTTCGTATTACGACGACTGGACCGATCAGGAGATGTTCGTGAAGACCGATCCGCTGGGCAATCCGGTGGACCGGCGCCATCCGTGGAATCAGCACACCAATCCGAAGCCGCAGAAACGCGATCTCGACGACAAGTACAGCTGGGTGATGTCACCGCGCTGGTTCGACGGCAAGGACCACCTGGCCCTCGACACCGGCGGTGGGCCGCTGGCCCGGTTGTGGTCGACGGCGCTGGCCGGGCTGGTCGACATCGGCTATGTCCGCTCGACCGGGCACAGCGTGCAGATCAACCTGCCCAAGACCGCCTTGAAGGGGCCGGTCGAATTGGAATGGAAGATTCCGGAGTACGGCAGCAACACCATCGAACGCGATCGTGCCCGCACCTACTTCCAGGCCTACGCGGCGGCGTGCGCACTGCATTTCGCCGAGAAGGCGCTCACGGAGATCCGGGCCGGGCGGACCAAGACATGGGAGCATTTCGACGTGCCGGCCGAGGGCATCGGCTGCGGTTTCACCGAGGCCGTGCGCGGTGTGCTGTCGCATCACATGGTGATCCGCGACGGCAAGATCGCCAACTACCACCCCTATCCGCCGACGCCGTGGAATGCCAACCCGCGCGACAGCTTCGGCACGCCGGGGCCCTACGAGGACGCGGTACAGGGACAGCCGATCTTCGAGGAGAACGACCGCGAGCACTTCAAGGGCATCGACATCATGCGCACGGTGCGCAGCTTCGATCCCTGCCTGCCCTGCGGTGTGCACATGTACCTCGGAAAGGGCACGACCCTGGACCTGGTGCATTCACCGGCACAGATATCGACCGCCGAATAACCGGAGATCCGGTACCGACGGCAGGAGGAGGCGGTATCCACGCGTCCTGACGGTGAGTCCGCGGCGACGGTCGGCGACGACCGGTGGCGCAGCGCGGGTGATCGCATCGAGACACTGCTCGATGCGAGTTCCGCGGGTGGTGCGGTGGCCCGGGAACGGGCCGAGGCGCTGGTCGGCGAGGTGGTCGATCTGTACGGCGCCGGACTGCGGCGCATCCTCGCCGTCCTCGACGACGCCACGGTGCAGCGGCTGCTCGCCGACGATCTGGTCGCCAGCCTGCTGCTGGTGCACGGGCTGCATCCCCACGACGTGCGGACCCGGGTCGCCGGCGCGCTCGACAGCGTGCGGCCGTATCTGGGGTCGCACGGCGGCGATGTGCGCTTGCTCGAGGTCGGCGAAGATGCGGTGGTCCGGCTGGAGCTGACCGGAAGCTGCCGCAGTTGCCCATCGTCCTCGGTGACATTGGAATTGGCGGTGGAGGACGCCGTGCGCGCGGCCGCACCGGAGATCACCGCGATCGAAGTGGTCGCCGCCGAGGCGGCCGCCGACCCGGCGGTGATCGCCCCGGAGACGCTGTTCGCGCACGTGCGCTCCGGCGGAAACTGGATCGGCGCACCGGAATTGGCGGATTTGGCCGCCGGTGAGGTCGGCGGCTTCGCCCTGGGCGGGCTGACGGTACTCGCCTGCCGGGTCGGCGACGAGATCTACGTCTACCGCGATCACTGCCCGAACTGTGACCGGACGCTGGCCGGCGCGGTTCTGCACCGCGGGGTCCACGGCGACCCGGTGCTGCGCTGTCCCGGGTGCCGCGCCCATTTCGACATCGTCCACGCCGGTGCCCGGCTCGACGGGAGCGGACATCTCGAACCGCTGCCGGTTCTGGTGCGCGACGGCGAACTGTCGGTGGCGATTCCGGTGGGGGTGGGCGGATGAATCCGACCGTGCGCGCACTGCGCCGCTTGGCGGCCGAACGCCCTCCGGCGCCGGTCGCGGGGGAGCGGTGCGAGATGTGCGCGGAACCGGTCGGCGCGGCGCATCAGCACGTCGTCGACACCGAGAGCCGGCACATGTTGTGCGTATGCCGGGGTTGTTATCTGCTGTTCACCGATCGGGCCGCGGCACTGCGTTACCGGGCGGTCCCGCAGCGGTACATCTCGTTTCCCGATTTCCGGATGAGCCTGCCGGAATGGGACGGCCTCGAGATTCCGGTCGGACTGGCCTTCTTCTTCCACAGCTCGGCGGCCGGGCGCACCGTCGCGTTCTATCCGGGACCGGCCGGGGCCACCGAATCCGAACTGCCCCTGGATAATTGGCACGCGTTCACCGAGTCGCACCCGGAATTCGGCGATCTCGCCGACGATGTCGAGGCCCTGCTGATCCAGGTCCCCGAACGCGACGCCGGCGCGGCACGCTGCCTGCTGCTGCCGATCGACGCCTGCTACGAGTTCGTGGGCCGGATCCGTTTGCTGTGGCGCGGTTTCGACGGAGGGTCGGATGTGCGCGACTACATAGCGCGATTCTTCGCCGAGATGACGGCGCGGGCCCGCGCATTCGATCCGGGAAACAGGGGGGAGGCGCCGTGAGCCCCGCCTACGCCACCACCTTCGCGGTGCTCGGGATGAAGCCCGAACCGTACGCGGTCACTCCGATCCTGTCCGCGCGGATCGGAATCGCCTCCGTCGGTGACGAACCCGTCCACGCCATCGCCTTGCGCGCCCAGGTGCGCATCGAGCCGAACCGCCGGTCCTACACCGACGCCGAGAGCGCGGGACTGCTGGATCTGTTCGGTCCGCGCGAGCGCTGGGACCACACCCAGCGCTCGTTTCTCTGGATGCACTGCGCCACAACGGTTCCCGGCTTCACCGGCGGCGCGGAGGTGGATCTGCCGATGCCGTGCACCTACGACCTCGAGGTGGCCGGATCGAAGTATCTGCACGCGTTGCACGAGGGTGAGGTGCCGCTGGTGTTCCTGTTCAGCGGGACCGTATTCATCCGCGGCAGTAAAGGTTTCGCGGTGCAGCAGATTCCCTGGGATCGCGACGACCGCTACCGGATGCCGGTCTCGGTGTGGCGGGAGCTGATGGCGGCGCACTTCCCGGGCACGGGCTGGCTGCGGCTGCACGAGGACACCCTGGCCGCGCTCGCGGCCTACAAGGGCGAGCACGGCCTGCTCGGCTTCGACGAGACGGTCGCACGGTTGCTCGCGGGCGCACAGGAGTCGGCGTGAGTACCGCGCGCTCGAGCCGAGAACGAGCCCGCGCGGTCGCCGACGCGGTGCTCTACGAGGGCTATCTGCTCTATCCGTACCGCGCCGACGCGCGAAAGAACCGGTGCCGCTGGCAATTCGGCGTCCTCGGCCCCGCCGGCGCGCACGCGTCCGGACTGGGGGAGGAGTCCGAACTCACCGGGCAGATGCCGTTGGTCCCGGACGGCGACCCGGTCCTGCGGTTCACGCTCCGATTCCTGCAACTGCAGCACCGCGCTGTGCACGACGCGGACGGCACGCCCGTCGCGGAGACGACCGTCGCGGGCGACACCTGGCCGGACTGGGACGAGGCCGTCGAACGGGAGGTCACCGTCGGACCGTGCGCCCCGGCCGACACGACGGTGCCGTTCGAGATTCCAGGGGGCCGCGAGACCGAACCCCTGGCCGATCCGGCGACCGGAGCGGCGGGCACGGTCGTGCGCACTCGCCGCCCGCTGCGCGGCGAATTGGAGCTGGCCGTCGCCATCGAGGCCGGATATCGGCTCGTGCGGGTGACCGTGCGCAACACCGGGGAACCGGCCGTCGATCGCCGCGACGCCCTGGCCCGTTCGCTGCTCGGCGCGCACGTGATCGCCGAGACGACCGGCGCGGAATTCGTCTCGCTGCTGGAACCGCCGCCGGAGGCCGAGGCCGCCGTGGCGCGGTGCGCCCAGCATCGCTGCTTCCCGGTGCTGGCCGGACCGCCCGGTGACCGCGGCCTGATGCTGATCTCGCCGATCATCCTCTACGACCATCCCGAGATCGCCGAGCAGAGCCCGGAATCGCTCTACGACGCCACCGAGATCGACGAAATTCTCACCCTGCGCGTCATGGCCATGACCGACGAGGAGAAGGCGGCCGCGCGCGCCACCGATCCGCGCGCGGCCCGCATCGTGGACAGCTGTGACGCGATGACCGCCGAGCAGATGGCGCGACTGCACGGCGTGCTGCGCGACCCCGGCGCCGGGGAGAACCGGCTGGTGCCGGAGATCCCGCCCGGCATCGACTGGTGGGATCCGGTCGCCGACGGCGCGGTGCGGCCGGATTCGGATGCCGTGCCCATCGCCGGGACGCTGGTGCGCAAGGGGAGCCGGGTGCGGCTGCATCCGGCCCGGCGCGCCGATATCCACGACATGTTCTTCGACGGCCGCGACGCGCGGGTCACCTCGGTGCACGCCGACGTCGACGGGCGCACCCACGTCGGTGTGGTCATCGCCGACGATCCCGGAGCCGATCTGCACGAATGGTACGGGCGTTACCTGTATTTCGATCCCGACGAACTGGAGCCGCTGGACGGACCGGGCGAGTAGCGCGGCCGGAGGAAAGGACGGATGTCATGGAGACGGTGGGAATGGTGGCGACGGGAGTCGTCGCGGCGGCGGTCGTCGTCGCGGCGCTGATCGGAATCCGCTCGATTCCGGATATGCGCCGCTATCTGCGAATGCGGCGCATGTGAGCAGCCGGGTGCTGGTCGCCGGAATCGGCAACATCTTTCTCGGCGACGACGGCTTCGGCCCCGAGGTGGTGCGGCGGATACCGCCGGACCGCGAGGACGGCGTGCGGGTGGTCGACTACGGCATCCGCGGCATGCATCTGGCCTACGACCTCCTCGATGCCTGGGATGCGCTGGTCCTCGTCGACGCGATCCCGAATCGGGGCGCGCCGGGCCGCATCGAGGTGATGCGCGCCGAACCGGGCCGGCAGGCGCCGGTGGGTCTGGACGCCCACGGGATGGATCCGGTCGCGGTGTTCGCGGGGGTCCGGGCGCTGGGCGGGGAGGTACCACCCACCGTGGTCGTCGGCTGTCAGGTGCTGTCGACCGACGAGGGGATCGGCCTGTCCGCACCCCTGGCGGCCGCGGTGGACGAGGGCGCCGCGACCGTGGCGCGGGTGGTCGCGCAAGTGCGGATGTCGCGAACGGAGGTGTGATCGTGTGCCTCGGGATTCCGGGCCGGGTCGTGGAGATCGTCGACGGCTACGGCGGTCAGCTGGCGCTCGTCGATGTCTCCGGCGCCGAGCGCAAGGTGAATATCGGCCTGCTGGAAGACGATCCGGTGGCACCGGGGGATTGGGTGATCATCCACATGGGTCTCGCGGTCGAGCGCACCGACGAGGCGGGCGCCCGCGAGGCACTCGCCGGACTGCGACTGCTGAGTCGAGGCGAGCCGTGAGCACCGAGGCGAGGCGAGTAGTGGGTACCGAGGCGGGCCGAGTAGTGGGTACCGAGGCGGGCCGAGTAGCCGACGCCGGGCGCGCTCGGTGCCGGCTGGTCGTGCGCGGTGTGGTGCAGGGCGTCGGATTCCGGCCCTTCGTCTACAGCACCGCCGCCGAACTCGCGCTGACCGGCAGTGTCTCCAACGACAGCGACGGGGTGATCGTCGACATCGAGGGAACACCATGGGCGCTGGCCGAATTCACCGATCGGGTGCGCCACCACCCGCCGCCGCTGGCGGTGGTCGACTCCGTCGAGCGCACCGATCTTCCGGTGCGCGGGGGCACCGGATTCCGGATCGCCGGCACGACCCGCGGCGGCGGTCGCACCCTGGCCTCGCCCGATGTGGCGATCTGCGCCGACTGTGCGCGGGAGCTGGCCGATCCGGCCGACCGCCGCTACCGGCATCCGTTCGTCACCTGCACCAATTGCGGCCCCCGCTTCACGATCATCGCGAGTCTGCCCTACGACCGTGAGCGGACCTCGATGGCCGATTTCGCCATGTGCGAGCGCTGTGCGCGCGAGTACCACGATCCCGCCGACCGCCGTTTCCACGCTCAGCCGATCGCCTGCCCCGACTGCGGGCCCACTTTGCGCTACTCCGGTCCCGGAACCGGTGACCCCGTGGCCGCCGCGCGAAAGATGTTGCGCGAGGGCGGAATTGTCGCGGTCAAGGGCATCGGCGGCTATCACCTGGCCTGCGCCGCCGACGACGAGGACGCGGTGGCGCGGCTGCGCGCCCGCAAGCGGCGCGGCGCGAAACCTTTCGCCGTCATGGTCGCCGATCTCGCCGCGGCCCGCACCCTCGCACGTGTCGACGCGGCCGCCGCGGCGGTGCTGAGCGGACCACAGCGGCCGATCGTGCTGCTGCCGCGCGGTGAGCGAGCACCGGCGGAATCGGTGGCGCCGGGCCTGCGCGAGCTCGGGGTGATGCTGGCCTACACGCCGCTGCATCTGCTGCTGTTCGGACTGCCCGGCGACCCGCCCGGTCCGATCGCGCTGGTGATGACCTCGGCCAATCTCGGCGGCGAACCCCTCTGCTACACCGACGAGGACGCCGCGCGACGTCTGCCGGAACTGGCCGACGCGGTGCTGGACCACGACCGCCGCATCCTGGTTCCCTGCGACGATTCGGTGGTCCGGCTGGTCGACGGAATCGAACTGCCGATCCGGCGCTCCCGGGGATACGCGCCGCTGCCGCTGGCACTGCCGCAGGAGTCGGCGCCCGTTCTCGCGGTCGGCGCGGATGTGAAGAACACCTGCGCGGTCGCCGAGGGCCGATATGCGTGGCTGAGTCAGCACATCGGCGATATGGACGATCTGGCCACGCTGCGCGCCTTCGGCGCGGCCGAACACCATCTGGAGGAACTGACCGGCGTGCACCCGGCGCGGCTGGCGGTCGACGCCCATCCCGGCTATCGCTCCAGCGCCTGGGCGCGGCGCGCCGCCGCCGGGCGGCCGGTGCACACCGTGCAGCATCATCACGCCCACATCGCGGCGGTGATGGGGGAGCACGGCCTGCCCGGATCGTCGACCGTCCTCGGAATCGCTTTCGACGGAACGGGTTTCGGGCCGGACGGGGCGATCTGGGGCGGTGAGGTGCTGGCGGCCGGCTACAAGGGATTCCGCCGCCTGGCACATCTGGCCTACGTCCCCCTGCCGGGCGGTGACGCCAGTGTGCATCGCCCCTACCGGATGGCGCTGGCCCATCTGCACGCCGCCGGCATCGCGTGGGAGGAGTCCATCGCCTCGGTCGCGGCGTGCCCGCCCGCCGAGCGCCGGGTTCTCGCCCATCAACTCGACACCGGGCTGGGCTGTGTCCCGACCTCGAGCATGGGGCGGCTGTTCGACGCGGTGGCGTCGCTGGCGGGTGTGCGCCACGTGGTCGACTACGAGGCGCAGGCCGCCATCGAACTGGAGGCCCGCTCGCGGGACGCGGACCCCGGGCACGGCTACCGATTCGCGCTCGGCGCACCCGACCCCGACGCCGGTGCCGTGCGAATGGATCCGGCTCCGGTGCTGGCCGCGGTGCTCGCCGACCTCGCGGCAGGGGCCGGTGCGGATCTCGTCGGCGCGCGCTTCCATGTCGCGGTCGCCGAACTCGTGGTCGCACTGGCGCGCCGATTCGGCGAACCGGGTGTGCCGGTGGCTCTCTCCGGTGGCGTGTTCCAGAACGCGCTGCTGCTCTCGCTCTCGCGAAACCGGCTGCGGGACGAGGGCTTTCAGGTCATCACTCATCACAGAGTGCCACCCAACGACGGCGGCCTGGCATTCGGGCAGCTGCTCGCCGCCGGGGCTCGATGAGCGAAAGGAAGGAACCGATCATGTGCCTGGCAGTCCCGGGGAAGGTGCTCGACCTGTACGAGCGCGACGGCACGCTGATGTCGGTGGTCGACTTCGGCGGTGTCCACAAAGACGTATGCCTGCAATACATTCCGGATGCCGCGGTCGGCGACTACGTCGTCGTGCACGTCGGATTCGCCATTCAGCGCCTCGACGAGGAATCGGCGCTGGCCACCCTGGCCGAATTCGAACACCTCGGTGTATTGAACGAGGAATTCGGTGACGGCTTCGCCATCGCCGCCCGGCAGTCCGGTCTTCCCGATCCCACCTCCGGCGCGCCGTCGGAGCCCGCTCGTGACGACGAGGTGAACCGATGAAATATCTGGACGAATTCAGCAATCCCGATCTGGCTCAGCGTCTGCTCGAACGGATCCGGACCGAGTCCACGCGCCGCTGGTCGATCATGGAAGTATGTGGCGGACAGACGCATTCGATCATCCGGCACGGCATCGACCAGCTGCTGCCGGACACCATCGAGATGATCCACGGCCCCGGCTGCCCGGTCTGCGTCACGCCCCTGGAAGTGATCGACAAGGCACTCGAGATCGCCGCCCGCCCGGAGGTCATCTTCTGCTCCTTCGGCGACATGCTGCGCGTGCCGGGAAGTTCCAAGGATCTGTTCCGGGTCAAGAGCGAGGGCGGCGACGTGCGGGTGGTGTATTCGCCGCTGGACGCCCTCACCCTCGCGAAACAGAATCCCGACCGGCAGGTGGTGTTCTTCGGGATCGGTTTCGAGACCACCGCCCCGGCCAACGCCATGACCGTGTATCAGGCCCAGCGGCTGGGCATCGAGAACTTCTCGCTGCTGGTCTCGCACGTCCTGGTCCCGCCGGCGATCGCCGCCATCATGGAATCGCCGGACTGCCGGGTCCAGGCGTTCCTGGCCGCCGGTCACGTGTGCGCGGTGATGGGTACCGGCGAATACCCGCCGCTGGCGGAGAAGTATCGAGTTCCCATGGTGGTCACGGGATTCGAGCCCCTGGACATTCTGGAGGGGATCCGCCGCACGGTGATCCAGCTCGAACAGGGCCGCCACGAAGTCGAGAACGCCTACCCGCGTGCGGTACCGGCCGAGGGCAATCCGGCCGCGAAGGCCATGTTGCAGGACGTCTTCGAGGTCACCGACCGGGCCTGGCGCGGGATCGGCGTCATTCCGCGCAGCGGGTGGCGGCTCTCGCCGCGCTATCGCGACTACGACGCCGAATACCGATTCAGCGTGGGCGATATCCACACCGCCGAATCGTCGGTCTGCCGCTCCGGAGAGGTCCTGCAGGGGCTGATCAAGCCGACCGATTGCGCGGCGTTCGGCACCCGCTGCACACCGCGAAATCCGCTGGGCGCCACGATGGTGTCCTCCGAGGGCGCCTGCGCGGCCTACTACCTGTATCGCCGCCTGGACCTGCCGGCGGAGGTGGCTCATGCTTGACCATGCCCAAACCTCCACTCCGCCACCGGTATTCGATGCGGAGAGCTGGGTGTGCCCACTGCCGCTGCGGGATTCGCCGACGATCGTGATGGCGCACGGCGGCGGGGGCGCGATGTCGGGCGAGCTGATCGAGCATCTGTTCCTGCCCGCGTTCGGCGCCGCCGCCGACGCCGCGCTCGGGGACGCGGCGGTGGTCGAGGTCGGCGGCACGAGGCTGGCGTTCTCCACCGATTCGTTCGTGGTGAAACCGCTCGTCTTCCCCGGCGGCACGATCGGCGAGCTGGCGGTCAACGGCACCGTGAACGACCTGGCCATGGCCGGTGCGCAGCCGCTGGTGCTGTCGACGGCGTTCATCCTGGAAGAGGGCACCGACCTGGCCGAGATCGCCCGGGTCGCCGAGGCCATGGGCGAGGCCGCCGGCACGGCCGGGGTGAAGCTGGTGACCGGCGATACGAAAGTGGTCGACGCCGGCCACGGGGACGGCATCTTCGTCAACACCGCGGGCATCGGGCTGGTGCCCGCGGGGGTCGACATCCGTCCCGAGCGCGCCCGGCCCGGCGATGTCGTGCTGGTCAGCGGCGACATCGGTGTGCACGGGGTGGCGGTGATGAGCTGCCGCGAGGGCCTGGAATTCGGCACCACCGTGCGCAGCGACACCGCCGCGCTGAACGGTCTGGTCGCCGCCCTCCTCGCCACCGGCGCCGATGTCCACACGCTGCGCGATCCCACTCGCGGCGGGGTGGCGGCGACCTTGAACGAGATCGCGAAAGCCGCGAATACCGGTGTGCGACTGGACGAGCGCGCGCTGCCGATCCCGGACGCGGTCCGCGATGCCTGCGGGCTGCTGGGACTGGATCCGCTGTACGTGGCCAACGAGGGGAAGGCGATCGCCTTCGTCGCCGCCGAGGACGCGGACCGCGCGCTGGAGGCCATGCGGGCGCATCCGCTGGGCGCGCGGGCCCGCGCGATCGGCGTCTGCGTCGACGAACATCCCGGGATGGTGGTCGCGCGCACCGCGCTCGGCGGTACCCGGGTGGTGGATCTCCCTGCCGGCGAACAGCTTCCGCGGATCTGCTGAGCGCCCGGCGGGGTCGCGGGCGGGAGATACGATGCGGCCGACGATGACGGTATCGCCCCCTCGGGAGTGGGCGCGGGAACAGCGCGCCCGGCGCCGCGGCGTGACCGGTATGGCCGTGACGGTGGTCGCGCTGCACGTCGCGGGCTGGGGGCTGCTGGCAGCCCTGGTCATCCCGAACCACTACGCGGTGGGCAATGTGGTGTTCGGCGCCGGCCTGGGCGTGACGGCGTACACGCTGGGGATGCGGCACGCCTTCGACGTCGACCATATCGCCGCGATCGACAACACCACCCGCAAGCTGGTGGGCGAGCGCAGGAACCCGGTGTCGGCCGGATTCTGGTTCTCGCTCGGCCATTCCACCGTCGTCTTCGTCATGGTCGGTGCGCTGGCACTGGGCGCGCGGGTGCTGGCCTCCGGCGTCGAGGACGACGGCTCCGGGCTGCGGCGCTGGACCGGTACCTTCGGCAGCGGCGTCTCGGGAACCTTCCTGCTGCTCATCGGTGTGCTGAACCTGGTGTCGCTCATCGGTATCGGGCGGGCACTGCGCGCGGTGCGCCGAGGGGAGGGTGACGAGCGGGAACTGAATTCCCGGCTGTACGCGCGCGGGGCGCTGAACCGGGTGCTGGCGCCGCTGGTGCGCGCGGTGCGCAGGCCGGGGCAGATGTATCCGATCGGTGTGCTGTTCGGACTGGGATTCGACACGGTGACCGAGGTGAGCCTGCTGGTGCTCGCGGGTGGCGCCGCGGCCGACACCGATCTGCCGTGGTACGCGATCGTGGTGTTGCCGCTGCTGTTCTCGGCCGGTATGACTCTGTTCGACTCGCTGGACGGGGCGTGTATGAACGCGGCCTACGGCTGGGCCTGCGCGGCGCCGGCCCGCAAGATCTACTACAACCTGCTGGTGACCGGGCTGTCGGTCGCGGTGGCTCTGCTGATCGGCGCCCAGGAGATCGTCTCCGTGGTCACCGGCGCACTGGGCATCACCTCCGGCCCGCTGGCCTGGATCGGCGGTCTCGATCTGGGGGCGATGGGATTCGTCGTGGTGGCGCTGTTCGTCGCGACCTGGCTGCTGGCGCTGATCCTGTGGCGACGCGAGGAAACATGAGCGGGCCGCAGATGTTCGCACGCTACGCCTACGCGCCGAACGCGCTGGGCTACTGCGGGCCCGCCGACGCCCCCGCGCTGGCCGGCGGGACCGATGCCGAGATCCGGGCCGTGGCACGGCGCTTCTCCGGGGCCTGGCCGTACCTGCGGGTGCTGTCGTCGATGACCGGAATCGCCGATCCGCTCGACCCGCGACTGGTCGAATCCTATTGGCTCGGTGGGGGAGTCGGCGCCCGGATCGACAGGACGGAATTCCTGTCGAGGCTGTTGTCGGTGATCGGCCCGATCGCCGGCGGATACTGGCGTCACCTGGGGCCCGAACTGGCCGAGGAGAGCGCGGCCAACCACAACTTCCATGTCTTCGGTATCTACCCGTGGACCCGTCTGCTCGGCCGGGGTCCCGCGGATCTGCCGCTGGGGGTGCTCGACAACTGCCGGATCACGTGGGCACGTGTCTGCGCGCGCGACGCCACCACCGCGACGGTGCGCATGCGGCGGCTGTGCTGGAGCGATTCCCGGCTCTCGCTCTCCGCGGAGACGTCGCGCCGCATCGAACTGGCCGGGGCGGGCATCGATGCCGCCGATATCGAGGTGGGCGACCATCTCGCGCTGCACTGGGAGCACATCTGCGCCCGGCTCGACCGCACCCGGCTCGATCGGCTCACGGCCGCGACGGCCTGGCAGCTGGCGGCCACGAATCGCCGCCTGGACCCGAACTCCGCGACACCGGCCCGGCGCTCACGGGCCTCGTGACGGCGACAGCGATCACTGCGCCGGGTCCTTGCGCAATGTTCTCTCCCGGGTGATCTGGGCATCGACCACCGCGCCGAGCA
>NZ_BAFQ01000294.1 GCF_000308375.1 Nocardia aobensis NBRC 100429
GGTGGTGGGGGCTCGATCCGTCGCGGTAGTCGACGAGGTGTAGGTGACCCGACGGCTTCAGGACACGGAGTATCTCAATGGCAACAGCACGCTTCTCGTCGGGCGGCAGCTGCCGAAACATCATGGCCGCCAGCGCTCGGTCGAATTCGCTGTCGGCGTACGGGAGTTGTTGTGCAAAGCACTTCACGAGCCGAAAGCCGGACAGTCCCGTCGCGCGGCGTTGAGCGCGAACCAGCACTTGCGGGTCCGAGTCACAAGCGACGACATCCGCTTGCGGGTGTGCGAGCTTGGCCCGAAGTGCAAGATTTGCTGTACCACAGCCAATCTCCAGCACCTTGCTGTCGGGGGCGATCCCCGCTTGGGCGAGAATTGCGCCATGCACGGTAGGTACACCGCGAATTCGGCTGCGGAGATCGTACCGTGGACCTGGTGTTTCGCGGCTTGCGCCGAGCCGGCTCCCAAGTTCTGATGTGGGGGTCCCGTGCTTTTCTCCCCTAACTCGGAACGGCCGCCCACTCGCGGAGGCCTGGAACTTCACCATGGTCTCCTCGCCCGTGGGGGACAGGCCGGAACGCCGACTCGGACCGGTGTGCCGTCCGGAGGCTGCGACCTGTACGCAGGGCTGGAATAAGCCGCCCGACCGAATTCGCAACCAGTCATCACTAACTCTCCCTCGTACTGTATTCGTTGACAAGCGCCCGGGCGGTGGGGCGAACCCCAAGTGCGATTTCCTACGCATACGCGTGGCGCTGATTGCCGGGCTTCAGGCAACCTTCTCTACGGGATCCGAATTGGCACTGCTGTGAAAGAGAACGTTCTTTCGTCGGTGGACTTGCCGGGCTCGGACGCGCCGACCCAGCAGTTGAACGACTAGCGACGCTGATACGGCATGCGCGGCGAGGCCAAGGAGGACAAGCCCGAGCCCGAGACCGCTCAAACGCAGGTGCAGGAGCAACGTGACGACTAGGAGTGCGGTCACTGTCAGCCACGGTCTCGAAATATGCCTCACGCTGCGCTCGCGGGCTTGACCGCGACGACGTAATGTGTCCATGGATGCAGGTCGCCTTCGGCAAGTTGACTGAATCCCGCCGCTCTTACCGATCGCCCTAGTTGCTCGATAGCATTGTGTTCCATGGCATGTGCCGTCAAGATACCGACGAGCCGACGCCCAATCGGATTTGTCGGCGGCCGAAAATCTGCCACCATGACATGCCCGCCAGGGCGCAGAACACGATACATCTCCGCCAACGCGGCACCTCGCAATACCAGCGGCAAGTGATGCAACATCATGCAGCTCGTGACGATGTCCAGGGAATTGTCCTCGACGTCAAGAGATTCGGCGATTCCGACCGCATAGGAACAGTTCGGCAACTGGGTGGCCCGTCGTGCCACTTCCAGCATCGATCCGGATGCGTCGATACCACGTACCGTGCCGTGCTGCCCCGTCAACTCTGCAAGTCGACGCGTGAGTTGCCCTGTGCCGCAGCCGACATCGAGAACATTATCGCCGGCCCGGGCGCGACTGAGCGTGGCCAGCCGGTCGTAGACGAGGTCGCGACGGCCCCCGAAGAAGATCGCGTTGAAGAGGTCGTAGCTATGGCCGTGGTCCATGGTGAGCCCGGGAGTGTCAGGGTTCGGCTGTCGATGCAGCAGCTGTCCGAGGTGCACAACATGCTCCTTACTTAGTTCAGACTAAGAACATGGATAACTTAGTCATAACTAAGTAGTGACGCAAGAGCATCTGCGATGAAGTGTGACGATGTGCCGGTCGCCGCAGTGCGCCGCGCCGAACGAAGTCAGCTTCACGACTGGCTAGGATGGCGAGATGTTCGCCAAGTCGTCCCCCACAGACGGCCGTCGTTCCCGGCTGAGCGCGCGAGATCGCAGAGCGTCGATTATCGAGGCCGCAACCGACGTCTTCGCAGAGTTCGGCTACTACCGCAGCACCATGGGCGAGGTGGCGCATCGCGTCGGAGTAACCGAACCGGTCGTCTTCCAGAACTTCGGGACCAAAATGGCGTTGTACACGGCAGTGGTCGAAAGTTCGGCTTCGCGCATGTGTGCGCTGATCGATACGCTGGCAGAGCAAGCGACCTCTGCCGAGGAGCTTTTGTCGGCAGTAGTGGGCCCGGCGCGCGTCGATGAGCTGCATGCGCCAGGAGCCGTGGGGGTGATTTTCGCCGATGCGATGGCCTTGCAAACCGAACCAGCGGTCCGGGAGGTCCTGCGCCACAGCATTCGCAAGATCGCCTCAGTCCTAGCCGCGAAGGTGGACGACGGCAAGAACGCCGGCCAACTGAGGGCGGATGTCGACGCCGAGGCAGCCGCGTGGCTGGTGTTGTCGTTTCTGGCAGGGCACGGCTTCCGTAGCGCGGTGATGCCGGACCGAAAACGGTTGGAAACCAAGTTATCCGAGTACACACTGGCCGCGCTTCTGGACAGGTGAGCCGGCAGAACCGGAGGTCCACCACACGGAAGCGGCTGTTCGAGTTTTCCTCCTTCTTGTCGGTCCGGCAATGGTTAGAAACGTGATGCGCCTGTAGTGGTCAGCGGCATCAAGCCCCGACCGCGGGCGCAGAACACCGCGAGCTGTCGAACCTCGAGATCCACCTAGAACGTTCTGATGTGTACCTCTGAGCTCGTTGCGCCAATGTGCGGTTATTGTATCCAAAGGGTCTGTTAGAGTCTACAAGTCAAGGCAGGCTGGATGCATGCGTGGTGTGCGCATCGCTGGGCCCACACGTGCTCCGTGGTGCGGTAGCGCCTGAGTGTAGCGTCCTGCTCGAACCTCGCTGCTCGCCAACGATCGAGGTCACGAGCGATGTGCATCCAATCACGTGGATTTCGTATCCAACTTGATGTAGGTTAGATTCGAGCTTCGCCCCTTCGGATGCATCGGAACGGCGGCCTGGCAGGAATGTTATTGCTATGTCGTCGATATCGCGGCGCCGAACCGTTCAATCATCGAGAGAGATATGTCTACCGGAAAATCAACTGGGATCATCGAAGTTACCGATCGATCGTTTGAGGATGTAGTGCTGGCGTCTGAAAAGATGGTCTTGCTCGATTTTTGGGCTGAATGGTGCCCTACGTGCAAGGCATTGACGCCCGTCCTGGAAGAGTTTGCGGCGCAGTACAGTCACAAAGTTGCGGTTGCTGCGGTCGATGCGGATCGGAACCCGGGAACGGCAGCCAGATACAGCGTCGCCTCCGTCCCAACTTTGTTGCTCTTCCGTGGTGGCCAGATGCTTCGACGTATTTCTGGAACGCAGACGAAAGCTACCTTGATACGTGAGCTCAGCGAACTTCTGTAGTAGATTTAGTGCAAGCTGTCCGGTTCTGATCGGCGGAACTGCATGCAACCTGTTGCTGCCCGCCTGGATCGAGCGGGCGGATCGAACATCCACTGCGAGTCCATTCGATATCGATCGGAGCCTGTGGGCAATCGCCTCGCCTGTCGTCTTGTTCGGTACGGCGCTTTTCGGGCATGAGGTTGGCTATCGGAAGCATGCGTTTTTAAATTCGGAACCGGGCGGAACGGAAAGTTTTATCGCGCCGCTGTAAAGCGAATTTGGATCCGCAGGACGTCATCGACTGACCCCGGATCGCTGAGAGCTTCGGGGCGAGAGTTGCCGGTAGCCTCCGGCAGGTAAAGGGAGAATTTCGATGGCCATCACGGATATACGGGCCTTCGCTCATCTCGCCGAGGCCGACATCGAGGAACTCGGTCGCGAATTGGACCAGCTTCGAACAGACATCGAGCAATCGCTCGGACAACGAGACGCCGAATACATTCGGCGCGTCATAAAATTTCACCGCAGCCTTGAGGCATCGGCGCGTCTGTTGTTGTGAGCCAGCCGAGACCGAGTACCGCGCACAGTCGGGACCGTGATGCTGGCAACCGCCAAGATCATCGAGATGATGGAACTCGGCCACAACATCAGCCACGGCCAATGGGACTGGATGAACGATCCCGAGATCCACTCCAACAACTGGGAATGGGACTTCTTCGGCCCTTCCGCTCATTGGAAGCGTTCGCACAACTACGTCCACCATGCCTACACCAACGTCTATGGGATGGACGAGGACCTGGGCTTTGTCATCCTGCGGATGACCCGTGACGAGCCATGGCGTCCGGTCCATCTGCTGCAACCGGTGACGAACCTGATCATCGCAGCAGCGTTCGAGTTGGCCATTGCCGTACACGATTTGGCACTCGAGCGGCGACATCTGGGCATTCCCCGCAGCCGGCTGAAGTCGAAACCGAACATCGAGTTCGCGCGGAAGGTCGCACGTCAGGTCGGTAAGGACTTCCTGCTGTTCCCGGCGTTGAGCGGACGGAGGTTCCGCCAGACGCTTGCGGCGAATGCCTCAGCGTTGTTGCTGCGCAATCTGTGGTCCTATCTCGTAATCATGTGTGGGCACTTCCCCGACGGTGCTGAAAAGTTCACCACCGAACACATAGAGGGGGAGACCCGTGGTGAGTGGTATCTGCGACAACTACTGGGCACCGCGAACTTCACCGCCGGCACGGTACTTGCGTTCCTGACAGGCGGCCTCTGCTACCAGATCGAACACCATCTGTTCCCCGACCTGCCCAGCAACCGCTACCCCGAAATTGCCAAGCGTGTTCGCGCCCTGTGTGACACGTACGACTTGCCGTACACGACCGGGCCGCTGCTCGCGCAGTTCTGGCAGGCTCACCGCACGGTGTGGAAACTCGCGCTGCCGGATTGGTTGCTGCGTCGCACGTCCGACGATTCTGCGGAAACTCGCTCCGAACGCAAATTCTTCGAGGTTTCGGGTGATCGGCCTGTCCGACAGCCGAACGAGCCTGTCACCGGTGCGCGGCAGGGGCTGCGCACTGCCCTGTCGGTGGCCGCCTCGTCGAAGCGGCGTGCTCTGCCCCAGATAACTGTCCGTTATCCGGGTGTGAAGCGAGGGTGGGTAAGTGTGTCGTCAGGGCGGGCTTTCGGCATTTTTCGTTGGCGGGAGGCAGTCGCAGTCGCAGGTAGGTTTTCGTGGTCGAGTTGGGCCCTCAGGCGGCGAGCATGAGCTGGCTGAGGCGTGGTTCGGGAGCTATGAGCGGTTTCGACAACACAACGGTCATGACAAGCGGGGGCAACCCCGTGGGTGCGGTCGATCCGGGTGTCGACTGGGGTGGTTTCGAGCTTCCGATGCGGGTGGGCGCCACCTTGGGCGAGGTCGAGAAATTGCTGGCTGGTGAATTCGCCGGACTAGGTGCTGCCTTACGTCGGCCCACATCGGTGGCGGTGTCGGCCGATGGTGTTTGTGTGCGTCTTCGTCCGCTGTTTACCGTTCTTGCCGGACAAGTTGGCCCGCGACCGGATGATTCGGCACTGGTTACCGCGGCGGCGGTCCTCGAACTCGTTTACCTCGCTACGCTGTGTCACGGCTGGGTTCATGACGAAGCGCCGGTGCGGCGGTGGCCATCTTCGGACGTGGCGGTGCAGAACGGACGGGACCTCTACGTTTTGACCGGCGACTATCTGTCCGCCCACGCCTCGGTACTGGTGTCGAGGCTGGGCGCGGACGCAGCGCGGATCGTCGCGGAGGCTTTTGCCACGGTGGTCACCGGGCAGATGCGCGAAAAATCGGATCCGCAGCGTAACGACGATCTGATCGACCGCTACCTGCGGATCGCCCGGGAGAAGACCGGGACGTTGTTCGGTGCGTGCTGCCGACTCGGCGGTATGTACTGCGGTGCCAGCGCCAGCGACGTCGATGTGCTGAGCCGGTTCGGTGCCACTGTGGGCGTGGTTGCGCATATCGCCGATGACCTCACCCGCGCTGTGTCGACGCCTGACGGACTAACAGAACCGGAACTCGAGGAGTCGATGCGGAAACAGCTTCTCGACCATGCTGGTCTTGCGGACACTGAATTGATCGCACTGCCTAGCGGGGCTGGTGTCGAGGGTCTGCGGCGGGCAGTGCGCCACCTCGCGGAACGCGCGGGATAGGCATTGGCAAGCAGTATTTCTCGCGGGACGCGCGAGGTAGACCTGTGCGTAGTCGGTCTCGGTCCCGCGGGCCGGGCACTGGCACACCGCGCCTCCCAGGCCGGGCTGACCGTGGCGGTGGTGGATCCGCGGCCGGACAGATTGTGGCCACCCACTTTTGGCTGCTGGGTCGATGAACTTCCCTCATGGCTGCCCGCCACCACGATCGCCGTCCGCATCGCGCGGCCTATCGTTTGGACGAACAGGCGCCGCAATATCGACCGGGAGTATTGCGTCCTGTCCAAACCCCGGCTCCGCGCCGCGTTGTCCCTCGACGATGCCCGCGTCGTGGCTGCTCGGGCCACGCGGGTCGAGCCACATCGAGTGAAACTTTCCAACGGGACAGCCCTCACCGCGGCGACGGTTTTCGACACTCGCGGCTCGACGTCCGGGCACCGGCGACGCATGGCGAGCGCCCACGGCATCTTCGTCGACGCCGATATCGCGGCGCCGATGATCGGCGACGGTGAAGGATTGCTGATGGACTGGCGGCGCGGCAACGGCGCCAGCTCGCAGGAACCGCCCTCGTTCCTGTATGCCATGCCGCTGGGCGATGGAACAGTCGTCTTCGAGGAGACCAGCCTCGGCTTGTGTGGTGGCATGCCGCAGCACGAACTACGCAGGCGGACAGTGAATCGTCTCGCCGCCCACGGCATCAGGCTCAATGGTGACGAGAGGTGCGAGGCCGCCCACTACCCACTGGTTGAGCCGCCACCGAAACCCGGCGCCGGGCGGGTGGTCGGGTATGGCGCCCGCGGTGGCATGATGAATCCGGCCACCGGATACAGCGTGGCCGATTCCCTGGCACTGGCCGACACGGCGGTCACCGCTCTGCAACAAGGAGAAGATCCGATCGCCGCGCTGTGGCCCTGGCAGGCGCGGCTGGTGTACTGGATGCGCGTTCGTGGCCTGTGGGGGCTGGGCAGGCTGACGACCGAACAATCGATCGCCGCGTTCGACTCCTTCTTCACCGCCACGCCACGCGGCCAGCGCGCCGTCTTGTCCACTCGCGACGACTACGCGACACTCGCCGCACTCCTGGTCAGGACAGTCGCCCACACTTGGCCGTTCCACTGGCGCTTCGACTTCGTCGGCTGGACCCACCGCAATCGCTGGACCGATTACACCTTCAACCTCCCGGCCCGCACACAACAATCCCACCCCGGCGCCTCGGCAACACCCTGAGAAGACCGATCAGAACAAAGTATCGCGGACCCGTATCGGCCGGTACCGGTTGGGCCGAGCAGAGCAAGCTCGGTGTCGATGTCTACGTTGATATCGCCGAAGAAGTTGATGTTCTCACCGTGCGCCGGGCTGATGTGCGCCAGCACTTTCCTCCTACCAATGCGGGGCGGGCATGCTCCGTCTGCTTCGAGGGCGTCGGTCCGTGATGGGTTTCGGCTGATCGTAGTCGTCTCCCGTCTACCGGGTGCGATGGGTCCAGCCGACCAGGTCGTAGCGCCACCGGAACGGGTGCGGGTACGCACCGTGTTGAACAATACGGCTCCCGGCGCCGTGTACTCGTCGTACGCGGACAGCAGCGCGCGTTGTTCACGCGGCGCGAGGCTTGGAAGAAGGACTCGAACATCGCGATCGATTGGTCGGTGGTGAGCCGGCCCAGCCCTCCCAGTTGACGCAGCCGCATCCAGCGAACTAGCCGGGCCTGCCAGGGCCACAGTGCGGCGACCGGATCACGCTCTTCGCGCACCGCGTTGACCGCCGTATCCACCAGTGCCAGGGAATCGGCCACGCTGTGGCTGGTGGCCGGATTCATCATGCCGCTGCATGAACCGAACGCCATCGCCTACGGCCTCGTTCTTCGGCGGCCGCAGATCCAACGGGTAGTGCGGCGACTCGTCCAGCTGGTTGCCGGGTGGCGCATGCCATGAACGTCGAGCCGGCGTAGCAGGCGTTTACGTAGTTCACGCTGCGGCATACCACCGCGGAGACTGAGGCTGGGCTCCTCGAAGACCCCCGTGCCGTCACCCACCGGTACCGCATACAGAAACGACGGCGGCTCATCGTCGCCAGGCGGATGGGAGTGCTACTTGGAAGACCTCTTCGAAGCCGGCCCATCAGTGATGACGAACGGAACGGTTGACGCGGTGAAGGCCAACCCTGTCGCTGCAGCACACCATATTCATTACGAAGAACCGTGATGTGCTTGTACGTGACTGCGGCCTCGCAGGCAAAGGATGGGCGGCCCGACGCGTCGGCAAGTAAAAAATTCCGATTCGGCTCAGGTTCGGCTTTCGTTCAGTAATGCCACTCCGAAGAGACCAAGTGCAGCTCCACTACCGCGCATCAGATTTCTTGTCAGTTTGGCATTGCTGATGAGGAAGTGTGTGCCTCCGAACAGAAACGCATAGCTAAGGAGAGAGCAGAATCCGAGCGCGGCGAAGATGACTCCCAGGAAGAGGCCGTCGACCGCGGGGTTCGTCTCGCCGAGGAATTGGGGTATCACACTTGCGAAGACGAGAACGGTCTTCGGGTTCGAGAGGTCGCATAACAGTCCTTCACGGAACCCGCGGATCAAACCACCCGGCCGAAGTGAAGCCGCCGAGGTCTGTTCAACCGAAAACCCTTTGGAGAAGACAAGTCTCACGGCAAGGTAGAACAGGTACGTAGCTCCGGCTACGCGGATGAGTTCGAAGGCCGTGTGGGAGGCCGCGAGCAATCCGGTCAGTCCGGCGACGGAGGCCATCGCCCATATCAGATCTGCTGCCAGAACGCCGCAGGCTGTGGCGATGGCCGCCGGACGTCCGCGGATTACGGCATTCTTCGACGTTAAAATCGCTGCAGGCCCAGGTATTGCGACCAAGAGCGCGGCGAGGGCGGTGAAAGCCAAAAGATGTGAGACCATATGGCATTGTGGCATACGATGTCACCTCGGGAACGCGCCTTCTCGTAGGCGTTTAGGTGGGCCTTTAGAATACGTCATCACGCCGTTCTCGGTAATACTGCCGTGCCGGAATATTTCATGCGCCTTCTGGTGAGCCGATCTCGAATAGTCGCGGTCTGTTGAATGTGATCCGCGGGTGGATATCGATCTCTGTGCTGGCACTGCTCAAGCTCGGGGGCGAGGGGGGTGTGATGCCCAGATTAGGCCGCTTTCGATAACGGTGCTGTCCGGTTCCGGACCTCAGTGCTGCCGGGACCTTGTCGACGCTCGCGGGTGCGGTGGTTGTGCCGTGCCGACAGCAGCGCCTTGATCGTCAGGGGCAACGGTGAACGCGGGGGAGGGGTTACGGCGCGTTCGGTCGCCGGATCCGCCCGCGAGTTCCGGGGCCGGGTCGCCGCCCTTCATCACGCCGATGTGGAGATCGGCGCCGGGGTTGAGGTCGGAGATCATGTTTTGCACCCACCTCAGCTCGGCTGCGATCATCGCGCGTAGATACTGGAGTGCCATCCGCTGGCGTCGCGGCACGGTGTTGCTGTCTGTCGATTTGTACCTCGTGTCGGCGCTGGCGAGGTCATTCGTGAGGTGTTCGATACGGTCGCGTAGCAACTCGAGCACATAGTCGTTCGGAAGGACGTGTGCCTGGGCCAAGGCGACCGGAAGCAGCGGGTACTCCCGCGCGGGTTCTCGCAGGGCCGTGGCAACCTTGTCCCGCAACGCCTTTCGGCCGACATCGGTAATGCCGTACACCGTCCGTTCGGGCCGGCTTCCCTCGCGATCGATACCCATGGTGCTCACCAGCTTTCGACCGGCGAGCCTCACTACCGTGTGATAGAGCGAGCCGGTCCGCACCTTGATCAGTTCGTCCCCGCAGCGATTAACGAGCAGCTGCTGCATCTCGTACGGATGCATAGGTCGTTCTTCGAGTAGCGCAAGAATGGCGATCGCCAAGGGTGTCAAAGCAGGCTTCGCCTTCTGCCTCATCGGACTACCTCTCCAACTCGCGGTTCTCGGGCGATGGGTGCTGAAAGAAGCTACGGCAGGCCGCATGCCGCCAGCCGGTGTTGAATCCAAACTCTCCCTTGTCATCGA
Organism: Nocardia aobensis NBRC 100429; assembly: GCF_000308375.1. Taxonomy (GTDB): domain Bacteria; phylum Actinomycetota; class Actinomycetes; order Mycobacteriales; family Mycobacteriaceae; genus Nocardia; species Nocardia aobensis. The sequence continues at coordinate 10,012 of NZ_BAFQ01000294.1, forward strand.
CATAATGATATCACCTGTATACACTAGGCCGCTCAGCTGGTGTTGCCGCCGATGGTGATGTGTTCGGTCAGCTCAAGGCTCGTCCAGCATGTACAGCGTCGGCTGCGCCTGCTGCGATCGGCTGGTTGCAATACTTGGACTTGCATCTCCCGATGCATCGTCGGTGACTGCACGAACATCCGCGCCCACCTGTCGGTGATCGATTCGCCCCTGACAATGACCGGCCAAGCCGGAAGACCACTGCCGGTCTTGGCGGGTGCCTCGTAGCCGCGGGACGAACCGGTGTTCGGACTGGAGGTCGGGGTCGCCGTGGTCACCACTGTGGGGAATATCAACGCCCCCACTGCCGAGCCGATCTCGCTGACGGCTCGCCGCGCTCGCCGGTGTCGTCGCGATCCGGCGCGATGCTTCGAGGTTCTTACGGAGATATTCCGTTTTCTGCGGGTTCGGCGTATGTGATTCATCCGGCAGGACTCTCCCCGATTTCAGGGTCTGGTACCTTTTAAAGCGATATGCTGCGGGACCCTCGGGTGTGGGAAGGAGTCTTTACACGAACTAGCAGGCAGGCGTCACCATCCGTATGGGCCGAACCGCCCCCAGGCAATTACCGCGGCGAGCGCAAACAATACGGTGACAGTAAGCACTCCTGATATCTCCTTACGACGAATGTGAAGAAGTGCTGCCAGAACTGCAAATATCATCAGACCAACTGCGGCGATCGGCGTGAGGATGGGGGCGACCCCGGTGGCGCCCGGTGCTATGACGCCGGCCGCTCCAATGAGCTCCACAAATCCAATGAAACGTATTCTTCCCTGAGAAACCGTCTGCATCCAAGGAAATTTTCCATCCAAACTGGCCTTCGGCTGCACCAGCTTGTTGATTCCGGATAGCCCTATCAGGGCGGCCAAAACGCTCTGTAAGGACCACAAAAATATGCTCATTTGCCACTCCATGATATAAAATTGAAGGTAGTCTGCAATCGAACGAATTAGTTCAAGCCGCTACGTCGAAGGAAATTTTGAAGGTGCGAGTGAGGTTATGGGCGCCCGATTCGACGGCCATCAAAACTTGTCACACGGTGGAGGTGCACCGGGTTCCAGTGCATGAATGGTGCTTCTGACTCTCGGTCAAATGTGCAGCGTCTCCTACGGTCCGAGGAATAAGCACTCACATGGCAGGCGCGGTAGTCGGCAGTTTTCCAGGGGGTCACGGATCACTTCGATGGTGAACCAGCCTCTTCGTCTCCAGTCGTCAAGCAAATTGACTACCGCATCCGAGGTGGCGACGTAGTCGAGGACGACGTCGGATAACCAGATCCGCAGATGTACATCGCCCTCGGGAGGGCGCCATCCATCGACTGTGGGCATCGCCCTCACCTCCTCGGGTTAACGCAGGGGTCTTACTGGCAAGCGCGACGGGGCGGAGTGAGCCCGATATCGGGCCGCTTCTCGCCATGAGGTGCTAGGACGCCGTGGTATCGGCGTAGGTCAGTGGTTCGCCGTCGAAAATTGTTGTCAGTGCTCGGATCTTGTGCAGATCGTCGATGTCGCAGGTGATCGGATCGCGGTCGACGATAACCAGGTCGGCGAGACTTCCCGCGGTGATCGATCCGATTTCGTCCCACTGCAACACTTTGGCCGCGTCGCTGGTGAACATGGCCAGCGCCTCTTGGCGTGACACTCGCTGGTTCGGTCCGATGTTGCGATATCCAGATTCCATGAACTCGTGCGTCAGCGCGAGTTCCATCTGTGCCCACGGCGACACGGGTCCCCAATCCGTACCGCCGCCGACCGAAATATTGACGTCGAAGAAATGCCGCAATGGGTGGATATGTTCGCGCACCCACCGTCCCATCGTACGGCTGATCAGGTCGCCTTCGCCGCACCCGAATGCCATCGAGGTGGTGTGGGAGAAGTTCAGCGCGCGATACCGGTCGATCTGATTGTTCTCGATTGTTGTCGCGTGGCAAAGAATCCAGTTCTGCTCGGCTACAGAGATTTCTGGGTCCAACCGTTCGAGGAGGGCGAGGACTTCGTCGTGGGCTTTCAGACCCATAGCCAAGATATTGAGTCGCATGTTGTTCTCGGCGCAGAACCGCATGACGTACTCGGCGCGTTCGGGGGAGATGGAGCGCTGACCGTAGGTCAACTTGCCGTACACGTCGAGGTAAGGCTCGCGCATCATCATCGTGCCGCCGTAACAGTAGCCGTCCCATGCGATGGTGACACCATTCACTCGGAATCGGTCGTCACTCAGCGAGATTGCGTCTTTGGCGTTGCTCAAGCGCGCGTAGAAGTCGTCGTCCTCACGCGGGCGGGCCCAGGCGAACCCGTACATTTCCGCTTCCTGAGAGGCGACGACGCGCATCTCCAATGCCCGGTCGGCGCGTAGCCGGCGATAGATGTCGAGGAATTCCCGGTCCAACTGGTGATTTTCGTATACGGTGGTAATTCCGAGACGTTTGTACTTCTCGATGCCGTCGACAGTGGCTTGAGCGATGATTTCATATTTGAAATGCGCCGCCAGCCGGGTAATGAGGTCGTTGCCGGTCGCGTCGTAGCCGTAGTAGAGCATCAACGACCCGGAAAGACGCCCGGTCGGTGTGCCGTCGGGAAACTTATCGATCCACACGTTGTCGGTGCGGTCGGAGGATTCGCTGGTGATGGCGAGCAGTTCCAGGCCTTTGCTGTTGAGCGCCATCACGCTGGGGCGGACGGGCGCCCAGGGAATGATCGCGACAGGATGATCCGTGGTCGCGGTGTCCAGTACGTAACGGTCGGGCAGTACGCCCTCTTCGAGATCTCGGTACGAGCTGGCGTGGAAGAAGTGTGGTTCCCCGATCGGTGAGCACACGATCATTTGTCCGTCAGGAGTCTTTTCGGCGGCTTCCCGGATTCTCGCGACGATTTCGTTGTGATTGCGGCAATTCCATAGCGAAACGGTCATGGCGTCCGTCCATGACCAGTGCATCATGTGTGGATGCGTGTCGACCAAGCCGGGGGTCATGACCGCACCATTCATATCCACAAGTTCCGTTCCAGCTGGAGCTCGCCGACGCACGGTCTCGAAACTACCGACCGCCACGATCCGATTGCCGGTTGTCACCACGGCTTCTGCGATGCTTCGATGCGGGTCCATCGTGTGCACCGTGCCGTTGAAATAAAGGCGGCTGACTGTCAGCTGATCGTTCATCAATATGTCCGTTGAGTCTCGGCTGTTGATATTTGCCAGCGTACAGTATCCAAACTAGCAAACCTTGCATGCAAGTATCATCGAGTTGGATACAAACTGTCAAGCCTGCTCTGCTGTCTCAACCGACCAGCTGGCACGACGCCATCGCGCACTCTGCCTCGGCCAACGAGGGGACCCGTGGCTCGGGTCGGCGAGTGTGAGGACCAGTTATCGGTAGGTGCGGATCCGGCCCATTCGGCCATGACCGCGACCGCGAGGTCGAGATCGAGGCCGCGGTCGTAGCGCATTACCGCCGGACGGTAACGGCCGACGGCGGTCTATTCGTCGATCGTCGCGGTGGGCGATGACTGAGCGCTCGACCGGATGGCGGTGTTGGTACCTCGGTGACGCCCGGTGATCCGGCAGGCGAACCGTTGGCTCACTTCGGGCGCGGTCATGATCATCAGTGCCTACGTATGTACACAACCGAACTTCGCCATCGCTACCGCGGTTGGGAAACTGAACGGTGCGTGGCGTTCGGCGGTCATCAAAGCCTCTGCTGTGGCCGCTATATGGTCGACGATCAGGTCGCGAGCAAGCGTGCGGTCCCGTGCGATGAAGGCGTCGAGTATCGGCCGGTGCTCAGCAAGCCGGGCGGCGACCATCTCCTCATCGGGCTCGGCTGATAGACGGGCCTCCTGATAGCGTTCCGCGTGATCGAATAGTGTGGCGAGGTGCTCCGTGAGCCGCGCCCCCGCACCGACTCGCAGGCCGGCATGGAATCGGCGGTGGGCGTCTCGGTCACCCTGATCAATCAGGTCTAATTCGCCCTCGAGGCGTTCGAAGTCCGCACTCCGCAATACCGGAACGGTGAGCCATGCAGCCAACGCCTCGCCGGTAACCCGCATGGAGTACAGATCGTCGAGATCGTTCATCGTCAATGGACTGATGAGGACCGAGCGGTGCATACCGGAATTGATCACCAGTCCTTCGCGCTCCAGCAACCGCAACGCGTCGCGCAATGGAGTGCGTCCCACGCCGACGCGTCGACTCAACTCCGACTGGGTGTACTCGCCACCAGCCACCAGCTCGCCTCTGAGTATCAGCCCACGCAGATCGTCGAACGCTCGGGCACTGATACCTCGGGCATCTTCCTCATCAACCGGCGCCGACTGCGACACAGCCGTAGTGGTCGATAAGCGCTGCTTCGCAGTACTGGTGGTCGCATTCCGCGCGTTCACAGCAAAAATCCCCTCGATCGCGTATCTCTGCCGGTAGTTGACCTCCCATTGTATCCAATGGCTCAACTCTAGTATACGTTGGACCAGACCTAGCGTTCTCCAGGTGCTGAAGGCGCCGACGCAGTCAGGCGGCCTAGGCAACTTGCGATTCGCCAGACCCACCCACCGTCAGCATGCCGGAAACATCGGAATACAACCGCCCAGGCCCGTCTCGGCTGCGGAGTCCGTTGGTCATCGCACTTGTCGATGGCGCCCGCGCTTGGGCGGCTCCAGCGGACGCCCGACGAAGATGTGTCCGGCTTGAAACCCCAATCTCGATACCACGACGACGTTCAGCCCACGACTGGAGAGCCCGCGCCGCGTTCGACCACATGGACCAAGCCGGCGCGGGTGCCGTTCAAAAGCTGGCGCGCTCAGGCACCGTCCATCCGTTGACCGTCCTGTCGGTCACCAGTTGTGGATCGGCCTGGTTGTACAGGCCGCCTTCGCATTCGAGAAGGCGGCTGCGGGATCCACCGTCCATAGAGACTCGAGGAGTGCTGGAGCGTGAAGTGAACCGTCGGCTCATACCGGATGAGGGGCTGTCGCAACGCTGAGCTTGCGACTACTCGGCCGTAACGCCCACGACGCTATCGCACACACCGTAAAGAATCCGGTGTAGAACAGATGGATCACCGCTGATCCGTGCGCGACGTGCGATGCGAAAGCGCCAGTGAGATCGAAAATCGTACCCGCATAAGCCCATTCCTTTATAAGGGGAAACTGCGGCGCGAGAATGGTCAAGGCGCCGAGTACCTTCCAGAATCCGAGGATAGTCATAACATAGGTCGGATAACCCAACTCTGTCATGCCTGCCGCGGTGTCGCCGACGCGCAGTAGGTCTGCGACACCACCGGAAGCCAGGATGAAAACTGTGACCGAGGTGGTGGCCCAATAGCCGATTGATCGTGCATTGCGCATGGTAAGTCTTCCCGATTCGTAATCTCGACGCGATCGCGTTGCGCGCCATCACCTCTCTGACGCATCACCTGAGGTAAATGTGACCCGGCACGATAGGGACGGCACGAGCTGCCGTGACCGGTCTCGACACCGAGGTCTTTTCCGGGGTGCGTCCCACAACTTTTCCGGTGCATCGACCGGAGACATCTGCGTGCCGGAACGGGGAAGCCCCACGTCGGGCTAGCGATCGGCGTCCACCGTGTGCCGAGCGTGGGATTGCGTGGACAACTCGGTCACAACCCAGCGGTGGCGTGCGTCAACACCACGACATACCAACGCACCAAAGGACTGGACATGACCTCGATCAGCCATCTCGTTCTCGGAACCACCTCCCCGTCGGCCGCCGAGAGCTTCTACTCGACCGCGTTCGGCGCGAACGCGCCGATCCGCGCTGAAAGCTCGGTGGACGAATCAACCGGTTTTCGCGGGTTCACCCTCGGGGTGGATGTTTCCGGGGCGGCGAGCGTCGACAAGCTCTTCTCCCAGGCTCTGGGCTTGGGAGCGACCGAGGTGAAGCCTCCGAGAAAGCAACTCTGGGGCGGTTACTCGGGTGTGTTGCGTACACCGGACGGCACTATCCTGAAGATCGCGACGACAGCCAAAAAGGACGACGCCCCGCTGGATCTGAACCCTGAGCGAGTGGTGCTGCTACTCGGTGTCTCCGACGTCAAGGTCAGTAAGCAACTCTATGCCGCCCGGGGGCTGGCAGTGGCGAAGAGCTACGGCAGCAAATATGTCGAATTCGAGCAGCAGGGTGGTGCGGTGACACTCGGTCTGTACAAACGGGCAGGTTTGGCGAAAGAGTTCGGTGTCCCACCGGAGGGCAGTGGTTCGCACTGGCTCACGATCGCGTGGAGCGGCGAGTCCTTTACCGACCCCGACGGGTTCGTCTGGGTTTCCGTCGACGCCGGTCACGCGTGAACGGGCGAGGAATGAGCGCTGTGGAATTCCGTATCAGTCAGGTTGTCGTTCCCTCTCTCGATGTAGATTCCTCTCTGGCGTTTTATCAGGACATCCTCGGTTTTGTGGTTCGTCGCGACGAAGGAGAGGGCCCCCTGCGCCGGCTCACGATCGGGCCGGTCGATCAGCCCGACGTGTCTGTTGTGCTGGCATCGACGACCGTGCCTCCCGGCAGTGCGTGCCGCTCCGAGCAGATGGCCGAAGGCCCGTTCCCTAGCATCTGTCTTTCGACCAGGAACCTGCTGGACACCTTCGCACAGCTCGAAGCCGAGACGGCCCTCGTGGAGGTGGCTCAAGAACCGATACGGCACGAGTCAGGGGAATGCGACTGTGCATTCTTCGACCCGGCAGGCAATATCGTCCGGATCGTGGAGGCCGCGTGAACGGATCCGTGCTGCTTTGAGGGTGGGATTACCGTTGCCTCGGGAACGTCCGGTCTCACTGCGCACCGGGCATTCCCGAGGCGGCGCGACTCCTTCAGCTGCGGTGTCACCCCAGCGGATCGGCAAGCATCTCGGTCGCACCTTCGTCATCAGCTCTCCGCGCGTAACCCATCGATTATCTTTCTGATGCGGCGCAGCCGCGTTTCGGGCTTCTTCGCACTGTCGATGAAGCGGATCTGCTGGCGTCTCTGGGGAAGCGTCAGTCGGTTGTAGGCGGCCCGAGCGTCCGGATCCGCCGCCAGCACTGCCGCGAAGTCCTCGGGCTCCTCGACTGTGATAGGTTCGGTATCCAGTTCGACTTGCACCTCGACCATTTCGCCGATCGCAACTCCGGCTGCGGCCCGGTTGGCATTGCTGAGCCCGATCAAGTGGCGGCCACGCATGATCGCGATCCGGGTGTTCCAGGTGTGGCCGTTTATCGTGACGTCCACGCGCGGCCGAGCGCCCGCACCGAGGGACTTTACGACCGCGTCAGGAACTTCCAGCCCACGCATCGGCTCGGGCGGCTCGACTTCGGTCCGAAACCGCATGTCAGTACTCCGCTCGGTCGGTTGCAAGCTCCAGGGTAGCCAGGATCTCGGGATCGGCGATCAATTCGATCTCTTGCACCAGGCCGTCGTCGATCCAGAAGGTGAACGCAACCTTCGTCTGTTCACCGACCATCCACGCCAAGCCGGGCTCGCCGTCGATCGATATCGGTCGCGCACCCCTTGCGCCGCCATGGAAGCGAGCGGCGACCGCGAGCGCGCCGTCGTATATGTGTTTCGCACCCATCTGCTCGCCTGTGCTATCAGCGCGCATGACCGCATCCGGCGCCAGCAGGTTCAGCAGGTCGGAGAGCTCTCCGCCGCGCGCAGCCGAGAGAAATGCATCGACCACCTCACGGCTTTCCACGCGCTTGCGCTGCTCCTCCACCGGCTCGGGTGCTCCGCGCACTTTGCGGCGTGCTCGACTGGCCAGCTTACGGACAGCCATGTCCGAGCGACCCAGCGCAGCGCTGATCTGTTCGAAGGGGTAGCCGAATACGTCGTGCAGGACGAACGCCACCCGTTCGGCCGGCGCGAGCGTGCCGAGGACGATCTGCATCGCGTCGCCGACCTGATCGGCCAACAGCGCATCGGCCTCGGGATCAACCTGTAGGTGATCGGCGGGCAGCTCGGCTTGCGCCGCCGATTCCGCAGCGGACCTGGTGTGGCGTCGGCGCAACTGGTCCAGACACAGACGGGTGACCACTGTGGTCAGAAACGCGGGTGGATCATCGACAACGTCGAGGCGGGACATGCGCAACCACGCCTCCTGGACCACATCGTCTGCTTCGGCATTCGCTCCGAGAACTCGGGCCGCGATCGCGGTCAGCCGTGGACGCTCAGCCTCGAGTTCGGTCAAATCCATATGTGTCATGTTCTATAGACGGATTCGAACGCTGCAATGTGACTCACGCGCCGCGGCGGTCACAAATGTTGCCCAGTACGCGTCAGTAGAGCATGAACACTCTCGAGAACATCGTGTACACCGTCAATGATCTGAACGCGGCCAAGGCTATCCAGATCGCATTGCTCGACACCGAGCCGCACACCGACAACATCCACTACGTGGGCTTCAACGTTGGCGGTACCGAGATCGGCTTGACCCCTGTCCAACGCGACGCGGCCACCTCCACTGTCGCGCACATCCGGGTCGCTGATCTCGACGCTACCCTCGAACGGGCCCGCAAGGCCGGCGCCACTGTTGTGAACGAACCCCGGCAGGTGAGCCCCGGCACTCGCGTCGCAGCTGTTCAAGGATCGGAAGGTCCCGTCTATGGGCTCATCGAACACACCGAAGCCACCGCGTAAGCCGACGGAGCACGCGAAATCCAATGAATAGGGAAGTTCTTCGGATGAGACGCTCTACGGTCGCTGTCCTGTGCCTCATGGCGACAACACTCAGCGTCGGTACCTCTGCAATCGCAACAGCAGACCCCGTAGCGGACACCTCGCGCGAGGCCATCACCGACGATGGTTGGCAGATACGAGTCAGCAAACTGGAAGAGAACGTGGATCGTGTTCCGAACCTGGCTGAGTCGCCATTCACTCGGGAGGGGTTCGTCAGGTTGAAGGCAGTTGCCGATATCGCTGGGAGCGGTCACGTGCCAGTCGATGCTGCCAATCTGACGCTGGGATACCAGATCGGCTGTCAAGTCGACGTCTCCAACGGCATGACTATAGGGCTGTCCGCAGCAGTAGGGCCGAACGTCAGCATTTCCGTGGGCGGGGTGAACGCGGGTATGAGCGCATTGGCGATTCCCAGTCTGTCTTTCGCCCCCAAACCGGGCACCATCACTACCGTACCGTTGGCAACGAAGCAGCTCAGTGGCGCGCACGCCTCGGTCACGGTCGATCAAGTGCAGGTCAAGGTCGATTCCTGCCTGGGGCCGGTGAGTCTACGCTCCTACGCGATAGCCTCTACCTCGACCGCCGACGCCGACAACTCCGTAGCCGTCTACGGCGATCCCATCTGGCTGTGACGAATGCGAACCACGTTCTTGTGCCTGGCCGCGCTGACGGTAACGATCTCGGCGTTCTCGCTGCCGAGCGCCCGAGCCGATGCGGGACTGCCTACGAGCACTTGTACTGCAGAGCAACCCCCTGGCTCGCCACGCTGTCCGCCCCCTTCGACCGCTGGTGAGAATCATTCGTCGCCCCTTCCGCTGCAGATGCTTCTGCCGGCGCCCCGCAAGTCGAACAATTCTGGTTCCCAAGACAAGGTCGGTGCGTTGACCCCACCACCACCCGCTACAAACCACGACCGGAACCATCGGCCGATCGTTTCATAGCGGTCGGCACCGAACTTGCAACGACGGGTTCTGCGAACTCAACGACGGTTGGTATCCGATGTGGGTACCAACCGTCGGCGTTCGGAACCGCCGCACGGCCGAACCGACCCGGTGCGGGTGCACACCGGACATTCAGCGAAGTGTCCGGCCTCCGTACGTTTGCGGTCAGGCGCGACCGGAAATGGTGTTCGATGTACCCACGGGGTGGGCGAGCTGGTTCGATGCGCGGCTTTGCGCGCGGCGGTGTGTAGGCATGGCCGCGTCCGTTGGTCCGATCCGCCCATTTCCCCCGAACGACCGATGAGGCTCGTGTCGGCGATGTTGCCCTCGACGCCGCGATGACAAGCCGGTTGCGCCATGCAGTCACACAAGGAGGCGATCGTATCCAATTTTTATAATTATGTAGACATATACTGTGACAGTGGATACACTTTGGCTGATTCAGGAGCCCTTCGGAGGAGTAGCAGATGGCCAGCAACGTCGAAATCGTTCGGAAGATGTACGCGGATTTGGCTGACGGGAATTTCGACGCCATCTTGGAGGCGTTGGACCCGGAGATCGTCTGGGCGGAACCCGATCTGGAGTTCTTGCCGTATCCGGGCGTGACCGAAGGTCGCGACAATGTAGCTGCCGACGTCTTCGCGAAGATCCCCGCTGTCTACGAGAAGCTCGAGTTCGTACCCGAAGTGCTTGTCGATGGTGGTGACACAGTGACCGTCATGGGGCCGGCGACCGCGAAGGGAGCGCATGGGGATGCCGAGCACTTCCGGTTCGCCCACGTGGTGAGGCTCCAGAACGGGCGAGTGGTGCGCTTCGATCACTTTGTGGATACGCACAAGATCGCCCGCACGCTTGCCGCGAAGCCATCCACGTAACTCCGGTCCGTCCATTGCGAAGAAGACGTTCGAATGGTTGCGTTCGAAGGTGGCGAGCCGGGGGGCGGCGAGGGAAGGGCGACAGGTAAGCAGATTCTGCGCGATCGTTGCTCACTGGGAGTGGGGCCCGTCCCGGGGCTGCCGACGGCAAGCGAGCTACTGCGCGCCCTGCGCGGTCTACGCGTCGATGGATATCTGTGCCAGCTTGGGTACGACCTGCTTCAGGCTCACAGATTGTGCCGCGAATGCCCGGAGCGAGTAACTGAGGTGCGCATCCGCAGACGTGCCTTGATTCTCGATATCAACGCGTACGCCGGCAGTCGGTTGCGGGGAAGGAGAGCCTGGCTCCGGGTGGGTTCGGATGCCCTGGGGATCTTGATAGATCAGATCGCGTGTGTAGCGGAGAGTGCATTTTACACATTGACGACCGGCGATCCGGCGGGGGACGATATGCATGCGATATGGACCCGGCTAGCTGAGCTCGAAAATGAATACACTGATCTCGTAACGGATTTCATCGACACGGCGAACTGGCTTGATTCCTACGGTATATGGACAGGCGGTGCCGTTTCAACCCCATCGAAGGAAAGCGGAAGATGAAAGACATCGATTGGACTTTCGGTGGCCTATGGCCTTACGAGCCGCATTGGTTCGACACCCCGGAAGGGCGTCTGCATTACATCGATGAGGGGCCACGCGACGGCCGGCCTGTGGTGATGGTCCACGGAAACCCGACCTGGGGCTTCCTTTATCGCAACTTCGTGGGACCGCTCGTTGACGCTGGCTATCGTGCAATCGTGCCCGATTTCCTGGGCTTCGGGCGGTCGGACAAGCCATCGGACCCTACCTTGTATCATCCGGGCAAGCACTCGGGGCGGCTCAATGCGTTGCTGGACTCGTTGGATCTCCATGACGCGGTGGTGATACCCCAGGACTGGGGGGCGCTCGGCCTGGCCTGGGCGGCGGCCAATCCGGATCGAGTCGACGGTCTGTTCATCATGAATTCTTCTTTTCAGAATCCGAAGGAGGAGTGGAAGTTTCCGTTACCGCTGAAGTTCTTCCGGATTCCTGGGGTTGGTGAGCTCCTGGTTAAGGGATTCTCGATGTTCCATCGTTCTTTCCTTTTCGGCGTCGGGGTGGTCAAGAAGGAAAGACTGACGAAGCAGGTTCGTCACGCCTACCTCGCACCGCATCCTACCTGGTCCAGCCGAACCGGTGTCCTGGAATTCCCTCGTGCAATTCCGAACGGGCCCAACAGTGCGATGGCTCCACTGCTGATCGCGACAGAGAAGGGGCTGGAGAAGCATTTTCGGGACCGACCGGTGAAGATCGTGTGGGCAATGAGCGATGTCGCGTTCACTCCGGACATGATCGATAATCTTTGGTTGCAGACCTTTCCTGATGCCAATGTGGTTCGCCTTGAAAAGGCGGGGCACTATCTGCAGGAGGATGCCTACGAACGCATAGTGCCAGAACTTCTTAAGTATCTAGCTGACCTCACGTAGAGAAAAAATCGGGTGTGCTACCGACGGTGGCGGGGCCGTGCGTGCCTGCCATCGGAGCCGCTCGCATGTGTTTGCCCTCCGATATCGCCGTGTGGGCAATCGCTGGTTGTACAGTCCTCCCGTGTCTCGAACGTGTGGTTGAACAGTGCGCATCGTTAGGCGTGATGCGGGATGGCCTTCAATCTTGCCGTTGATGCGCGGCTTGGTGATGGTGATTGGGTCACCCGACGCGTGATCGACTCATGCCCGGACAGCCACCGCGCGCCCCAGGATTCAGGTTTCGACGGCACGAGTGAACAGGCCTGCTCGCGCCGCCATGAGGGTCACTGCCGTGGCTGTCTCGGCGGTGCGGTCGTCGACATTTTCGTGCGTAATGAGCACGCGTAGATAAATGGGCGCAACGAGCGCCTTCACAAGCTCCGCGGGATCGGTCCCCGCGGGGAGTTCGTTTCGAGCGATGGCGCGATCGATGACGGGAAGGCTACGGCGTATGCGATCGCGGAATACGTGTCGCACCACATCGGGAGGCTGCTGGCTCCCTGCGGTATCGACCACGAGGACCGACAGCACGGCCCGACCTGCAGGGCTCGACGTCCAGGCCGCCAAGCTACGCGCGAGCATGCGAAGGTCCCCTTCGATCGAGCCGGTGTCGGGAATGGGAATCTTCGTGGCCACACTCTCCGAGAGTGCGTCGGTGATGAGAGCGTCGCGGTCGGGCCATCGGCGGTACACAGTTGTTTTGTGGACACCCGCCCGGCGCGCGACGTTCTCGAATGTAAAGGCGGCGTATCCGCGTTCGCTCAACTCTGCGACCGCTGCGGCGAGAACGGCGGCACGTACCTTCGGCCCTCGTCCTGGGGCCGCGACTGCACTCATTGCAACTCCTTGTTGCGATATGGGCGAGGTTCTGGCATGCTCGATGCTATCGCAACTTGAGGTTGCGGTAGACAAGTTGCCGACACGCAGAGTAAGCGTTCCACGCTGACTGGACCGCCCCTACGTCGGGGAATGTGTGGAATGGATTCGCATCATGGGTGTGCGGCATGGATCCGAACTCTTTGAGAGATTTCATGGTCAATTCTCCAAACGAAGTCAAGCTCGGGCAGTCACGTGTCCAGCGGCTGGGCAATGTTGTGGTCCGGCTCATACTCCGGTCGCCGTTGCATCGCATTTTGAGCGGAAAGCTACTGATCATCACCGTGATCGGAAGGAAGACGGGTCGTATCTACCAGAATCCGGTGGCCTATGTGCGGCATGAGGATCATCTGCTCATCGGTACATCGGCTGGTTGGCGGCGAAATCTTCGTGTCGGTGAGCCGGTTCGCATTCGGTTGCGGGGCGCGAATCTCGACGCCGAGTGGGAGGTGGTCACCGCTGAAGGGCCTGCCGCGGAGTTCTATCGCGTGATCCTCGAGCACAATCCGACTCACGGGAAATTCGCGGGCATCGCGCTCGAGCCTGACGGGTCGGTGAACCGCGAGGATCTACGCCGAGCGTTGGCCAGAGGAACGGCTGTGGTACGTCTCCGCCCGGTTTAGCGAGTGGCACGCAGCGGTGCGGGACGCCTCTCGGTAAGGCACGAAACCAGGCGAAACACAAAATGATGGGAAGTCTGCAATGTCTACTCCTGAATTCGATCGCACAACGTACTTCAACTCCGTATACAGCTCACAGTCTCCGGACGGTGCGGCGATTCGAGCTGCTGGCTGGGATATCGGTATGCCGCAACCGGAGGTGTTGGCTCTGGAAGAAGCCGGCGCAATAGGCCATCGTGTTCTGGACGCCGGCTGTGGAAGTGGGGAGAATGCGCTCTATCTCGCCTCGCGTGGTCATGAGGTGACCGGCGTGGATATCGCTCCCGCCGCGCTGGAACACGCGCGCTTCAAAGCGTCTCGACGCGGTGTAGATGCCACGTTCGTCGTTGGCGACGGTCGAGAGTTGCCCTCAATAGTCGGTCAATTCGATGCGATCGTCGATTCCGGGTTGTTTCACATCTTCACTCTCGATGACCGGTCTCGGTATGTGGAAGCTCTGCGGGGGGTCTCGGTTATCGGGGGCGTGGTGCACATCCTGGCTGTCAGTGATCTGGCAACACCGGGACCGGGACCTCAGCGGTTGACCGAACACGAGTTGCGCGACGCATTCGGAAACGGTTGGGCTGTCGACTCGCTGCGGCGGTGCGAGATGCTTGGGCGGCTGCCGGGTGACGACCTGGAATCTGCCGTCCCCGCTTGGCTTTTGAGCGCACGACGGACGCTGTGATGAAGCCGTCTTCGGCGTGAGGTCGGCATATCCGGCCCACGGACGAAGCGCGCCGCCGTCACGATAGAACCGCCCTTGCGCTGGCTACTCTTGCGAGATCAATCGCTCTTGCAGATCGGTGGATGAGGCCGGCTCGCGGATTCAGCGACGTCGGAGCTGTGCCCTCCGGAAGTCGACCGAGGCTTTGTGACCGCGATCTGCCGGATTGTCCTCGCGACGCGCACAGCAGATCCACGATGAGCCTCTGGTGCGCCGGTCGGTGTGTCGAGCCGTGCTCGAGTGCCGGCACGATCGCTCGCATCAACAGCGTCTGCAGATTTCAAATTTTTCGACATCCATTTAGTGAAACAAAGCGGCGTAAGCCGCCATGTGGAAGGACATTTCATGTCAGAGTCGGTGCGGAGATCCGAGAACGGGTCGGCTCGAGGGGCTCACGCGGGGGAGTGGGCGCGATGAAGCGGACCATCTTCTGGGCCCTTCGGGCGGTGACGTTGTTGACCGCGGCCAGCGGTGTGGCGCAGTCGACGCTGGCGGGTGAGTTCCTGTCTGGCAGTCTCGGGGCTTTGGACGCGCATTCTGTCAACGGATCGGTTCTCGCCGCTGGGCTGCTGATTCAGACCGCTGGTTTCGGACTGGCTCGGCTTGTCATCGGATCGACGGGATGGGCGGCACTGATCAGTCTGATGCTGACCGCTGCCGCAGGTATCGAGATGATGCTCGGGCGCAGAGGGAACCTCGCAGTACATGTTCCGCTCGGCGTGCTGCTCACCGCCGGCCTGCTCGGATTGTTCTCCTACACCTGGCGTAATCGCGGTCTGGTCGGAGCGAAGGCGTTGGGGGAGAAATGAACTCGATGAATCGTCGCGACCTGTTCCGGCTCATGGGCGGAGTGGGAATTGTGGCCGGGCTGGGGGCCGCAACCGGGTTCCGATTCGCCACCGGCCTACCTACCTTGGGTGCGCAGGAGACTTCCGATGCTCGTCTGCCGGAACCGTTCACGTTGCCGCTGATGAGACCGTCGGTGCTCACGCCCGAGCGGACCGACTCGACAACCGATTACTACCGCATCACACAGCGTCCGGGTTCAGCCACGATCCTGCCGGGGTATTCCACCCCGATTTGGGGCTATAACGGAACTTTTCCCGGGCCGACGCTGATTTCGCGACGCAGCAGGCGAACAGTAGTGACTCATCGCAACGAACTTCCGGTTCCAACAGTCGTACATCTGCATGGGGGGCACGTGCCAACCATTTCCGATGGGTATCCGACCGATCTGCTGGTTCCGGTGGGTGCCGAGCAGGCGCCACACCCGATGTCGGGGGACATCGACCCGTCCGCTGGAATCGTAATAGGCGAGCGTGATTACGACTACCCGATGAGCCAGCCCGCAGCGACACTCTGGTACCACGACCATCGGATGGACTACACCGGAGCGTCCGTCTGGAGAGGGCTGGCCGGTTTCCACTTGATCGTCGATGACGCCGAAAAAGATCTCCGGCTGCCTTCGGGAAGCCGGGACATTCCCCTGATGATTACCGATCGGGCCTTCACGGCCGATGGCGGATTCAAATATCCGGCTCTGGATCCGGACATGCGGTCCAAGCCTGGTGTGACAGCCGAGTACATGCAGGGTGTACTCGGCGATGTGGTGCTGGTCAATGGCGTGCCGTGGCCTTTGCATCGTGTCGATGCAGCGCGCTACCGGTTGCGGATATTGAACGCCTCCAATGCTCGGGTGTACCGGCTGCGAACAGACGTATCCCATGGACGGAAGGTTCCGTTCATCCAGATCGGGTCAGATGGCGGGCTCCTGGGGCGAGCGCAGACACTGGACACTTTGGACCTCGCCCCCGGTGAACGTTTCGATCTCGTCGTCGACTTCTCGGAGTGTGCGGTCGGCGACGAGGTAACCGTTCACAACGACCTCGGCTCAGGCGGCGCGACACAAGTTATGCGATTCGTAGTAGAGCAAAAGGCTGAAGACGACACCGTTATTCCAGACGTTCTGACCTCGATCGACAAGATAGATCCAGCCGCGGCCGTTCGCACACGTCAGTTCAGTTTCCGGCGGGGCGGGACGGGCTGGCTGATCAACGACAAACCCTACGTCCCTGAGAGGGTTGTGGCAGATCCCAGGGCGGGCGAGGTAGAGATCTGGCGGCTCGTGACGGCGCTGAACCACCCCATTCACCTACATCTCAATCAATTCCAAGTGCTCTCACGCAACGGCAAACCGCCGCGGGCCACCGATGCCGGCTGGAAGGATACCCTCGATCTTCGCGCCGCCGAGGTGGCGGAGATCGCGATCCGCTTCACCGACTACCCGGGGCGGTATGTCATGCATTGTCACAATTTCGAGCATGAGGACATGGGGATGATGGCCACCTTCGACGTGCGGGATGCGCGGGATCCGGCCCGCTGACTCGATCACGGACGGCGTGCGTGTCCAGCCGGCAAGACGGCGGGCGCGAGCGGCGATATGTATCCGTCTATGGTCATATTATGGACAAATTTGCAAGATTTGGATACAATTTTGGAGTGGTTCATAGGGGAGCGGCGGAGCATCGATAACGGCGTGGTTGGTGGTGCTTTGCTCGCCTGTGATCCTCGGTTGGTTACAACTGAATCTCTCGATGGTTGCGCTGCGTGGACTTGGTCCGTTCCGCGGCTCACGGCGTGATTTCGGCGCGGCCATATGGTGACCCTGTCTCGAATCGATGCGCGCAATTTGGGGCCGCTGAAGAGAGAGTGGTCTGCAGGCGAGGGCCATTCGAATCCCTGCCACCTGGCAATGAGGCCGGGCTGGTCCCCAATGATGTGGTCCTGCAGTTAGTCCCGCGAAACAGGCGAGAATGCTAATGTCGGACGGACCTTTGTTTGGGCTGGCGAGATCGCCGGGCCCACAGACCGCCGGGCTGATCGCGGCCGTGGGCGGCACCACACACGCCTACGCGGTCGACGTCTCCGACGAGGCCGCGATGCGTGAGCGCGCAGCGACGGTGATCGAAGCGCACGGGATGCCCGACATCCTGATCAACAACGTCGGCATCGGCCAGGTGGAGGACTTCTTCGAGACCTTGGCCGCCGAATTCGACCGAGTGCTGCGGTCAACCTGGGCGAGCCGTCAACGGCTGCCGCACCTTCGGCGAGGTGATGGCGCGGCGTGGCCTCGGCGCCACATCGTCAACCTGTCGAGTATGGCCGCCTGCAGTCCGCAGCAGGGCTTCAGCGTGTATCCGACGAGTAAGTCGGCCGTGTTTCATGTTCTCCGACTGCCTGGGCGCCGAACTGGCCGGCAAGAGGATCAAGGTGCATACGATCTGCCCCGTAATCGTGCCTACAAATATCGTTGCCACCACCAAGCTCTCGGGCCTGACGGCCGACGACGAGGCGGCGAAGCACGCGAAATACAATGCGCTGTTCCGCAAGCGCAGCTACGGGCCGGAGAAGATTGCCGAGCGGATCGTGCGCGCGGTCGAACACTACCGCGACATCGTCCCGGCAACTCCCGAGGCGCATCTGCAGTACCACTTCCGTCGTTTGGCACCGGCTTTGAACCGCTTCTTCGCGGCGCGGGTCAAGCTCACGTAAAGCGTGGGAGGGGGCCGGATGTGCCAGCGTCGCGCAAACAGTCTGCCTCGGCGCCGGTATCCGTGTACAGCTGGAGCGCGCTGTCCACTATTGCCGTTATGTAGCGATCGTCGATCGACAACCCGGCGAAGAGCCGCCGATACATCAATGGTCCGGCGAGCTGGTCGATAACCATCGTGATGTCCGTGTCGTTCCGCAGTTCGCCGCGACTTCTGGCGGACTCGAGAATCGCCCGGAACCCTGCCGACCCTGAGCGGTACAGGGCTTCTTTGAGTTCCGCGAACGCGGGGTCGAAGGGAGCTCGTTCGAGCACCGCCCTCATGGTCCGTTCGCTCACTGGGTCGTCGAGCAGTTCACGTAGGCCGTTCAACTCGCTGTTCAGGTCGGCCCGCGTCTCGCCCGTCGGCGGAGTCCGTGCGCGGGTCATCCGCTGCTCGGTTGCGTCGTGCACCAATGCTGCGACATCTGGCCAGTGGCGGTAAAGGGTTGTTCTCCCCACGCCGCTTCGGGCGGCGACAGCGGCATGAGTGACGCCGGTCAACCCGTCCTCGGCAATCAGCTCACGAACAGCTGCCAGTGCTGCTCGGCGGCTACGAATGACCCGTGGGTCCGGACCTCTAGTCAGTGCGGCCCGAGTCGTCCAAGGCTGAGCTTCGTTCACCGAAATCTCCTTCGCCCACGAACTGGATTGGCGTTGTGGAACATCTTGCACCAAAGAACGGTTTGGTACATACTGTTCTATATCTGTAGGACAGAGTGTTCCGTAGAGGCTGGTTGTCGGCATCCGCTGTGCGGTCGGCTGCTTCGTTCGGGCCCATTTCCGCTAGGAGGACATCGTTGAAGACACTGCTCATGAGCACGGCGGCCATTCCGGTCACGCTGGCAGAGCGTCGGTCGCGACGACCGGTCGCTCGTGACGTCGAGTTGTACCAAGGCATGCTGCATAGCTACGAGGAAACCGTACGGTTGGCCGACGAACTGGGGTTCGAGGGTATCGGTAGTACAGAGCATCATCTGCAGACCGAAGGCGGGGAGTCGATGCCGAATCCGCTCATGCTGTATACGAAGTTGGCGGCTTCCACCTCAAGAATCAAGTTCATGCCAATGTCCGTCGTGGTCACCTCGCACGACCCGATCAGGGTGGCCGAGGACCTGGCGCTATTTACACACATGTTCCCGGGGCGCTTGGCCGGTGTTCAATTCGCACGTGGTTATCAGACCCGCTGGATGCAGACCCTCACGCAGTCGGACAACATCGTCGCTCTCAACCCGGCATCCGACCAGCGCAATCGGGCAAAATTCGACGAATATCTCGCGATTGTCGAAAAGGCTTGGTCCGAGGATTCATTCAACCATCGTGGCGACTACTATCAGGCCCCGTTTCCGGCGGAGGGGATCGCCGATTGGGCGCTGGCTGATTGGACACGCGCTTACGGAGGGCTTGGCGAAGTCGACGAAAACGGTACGGTCCACGAGATCGGTGTCGTACCGAAGCCGTTCGAACGCCCACGGATCTTCATCCCGAACACCTTCTCGCCGCAAACGGCGATCGATTCCGCGAAACATGGGCGCACTCTTGTCTTCGCGGCAGGAAACCGCGAGCGGGCACGCCAGACGGCGGAGCTTTACCGCGATACCGCGAACGAGGCAGGCCGGAGGCTGGGTCTCGGGCAGAATTTCGGCATGTTGGTAAAAATCGCGTTCGGGGACACCTATGAGGAAGCTTTCGACTATGCGGCGCGTACTTATGGATTCTGGTATCAGAACTTCTTCCAGAAATTCAGATTCACCGAGGTATTCCGCACCGCTGCCGACGATCCGACTCGTCCCTTCGATCTCGGGGACGAACGGGCGTTGACGCAGCGAATGATCGACAGTGGCCACCTGTTATGCGGTACCGCCGAGCAGGTTCTTGACCAGATCGCGGAGGTTGCGACCGTCTACGGCGGCGGAAAACTGGATTGGCTGATCTATGAGACCTGGGGCCAGTCGCTGCCGGACGACGAGCGCGCGGAATCGCATCGCTACCAGCTCAGCACGTATGCCGACCAGATCATGCCGGCGTTCAGTTGAACAACCATCGTCGGCCGGGTGGATGCGATTCCACTCGGCCGGTGCAGTGGCCGGCCGGGCCCACGGCCTTGACCTGGGTTCGAAGAAACCGCCCGCGATTGCTTCTCTGCGTCGGTGCCGGTGCGATTCCGTTTCCGCTCGCGAGGATACGTTGCGAATATGGAAAGGAGCACCTCTCATGGGCAGTCCGAACGTCATGATGATGATTGTGGTTCACAACGCGTTTCGCCGTGATTTGACCCGCATGCAGGCCGCGGCGGCCGAAGCGGATGACCGAGCTACGCGTGCCGCCCTGCGGAAAACCTGGACGACATTCAGCCGGTATCTGAGCGTCCATCATCTCGCCGAGGACGAGATGCTCTGGCCTCCACTGCAAGCCAAACTGAGCGAGGGGGTTGCCGAGGAGACGCTCCTGGTGGAAATGGCACACGAACATGCCCAGCTCGATCCGTTGATGAAGGAGATAGATGAGGCGTTGGCTCATGGCTCGGCCTCCCGCCTGATTCGACTGTTTGAAGATCTCGGTACCGTGTTGACGGGCCACCTCGACCATGAAGAGTCCGCCGCGCTGCCTTTGGTGCAGCAGAAGCTGAGCGTCGCCGAGTGGAAGAGCTTCACAAATGATCAGCGCAGACGGGTAGGCCTGCGCAGCGCGGGCACCTTCTTCCCCTGGTTGCTCGACGGTACGCCACCCCAAGTTCGAGACCGAGTACTAGGCATCATCCCACCACCGCTTCGGGTGGTTTATCGGACGGTTTGGGAGCCCCGCTATCGTCGCCGGTCCCCATGGGTAAGCGAGCAATCGTCAGGTCGGCCTGCTGCCAGGTGACCACCGCAGCGGCCCACGGTGTGGACGAGTTCGTTGATGGCAACTCTAGGAAACTCTAGCCGCGGTGCCGGTGCACGGCCATTTCGTGGTGGAATCGACTGCGATGGAATCGTTGTTGTCGCCGCAGGTGGCGAGCAGGCTCGTCACCGTCACCACGCCCAGCGCCACCACAATCACCGGCAGCGAGGCGGCAGTCGAGATCTCCGGCACCCGTCCCAGCAGCCGTGTGCTGAGTGCCGCACCAGCTTGACGCCGATGAACCGGCAACCCGTAGGCCAGATCCGCCAGCCGGACCAGGACTGCCTGCAGAACGAAATACAGTGCGCGGCACCGAACCGATCACGACGACGAGATCAGCGCCATTACCGCCGCGACCACCGGCCCGCCTCGCGCACGGCCAACTTCGAGCGCCTAACAGGTTCTGTCTGGTGGCGTCGGGTTCGGTTGCAGTGAAGTATGTTTCGTTGTGGCGGCACCGTGGATCGTGGATGACGAGTTGTGGACGGTAATCGAGCCGGCTACTGCCGGTGAAACCGGCCGGGACACCGGGAGCAGCGCAGATGGACTCCCGTCTGGTGTCGCAGGGAATCTTGTTCGTCCTGATCACCGGGGTCGGGTGGGAAGACCTGCCCCAGGAACCCGGGTTCGGGTACTGGATGACGTGTTGGCGCCGGTTGCGGGACCGGCAAGGAGGAGGCGATCAACGGGCACCGCGCCTTCATCGCCCGCCGACGCAAAATGCCCTCGAGCGAGGAATACCGTATCCCGACCGATGCCGAATGGGACGAGTTCCTCGGCCACTTCGAATGCCGCAAGGTCGCGCTGGGCGAATGCGGCCGGGCATACGGCACGAGTTGCCTAGCACGAGCACAGCTGCATCCGATGCCCGCTGCCGCGAACCGGCCCGACCCAACGCGACCGCCTCGAGCAGATCCGAGACAACCTCAGCGACAGGATCACTGAGGCCGAACGCGAAGGCTGGCTGGGTGAGGCCGAAGGCCTGCGGGTCAGCCTCGCCGCAGCTGCGGACAAGCTGGCTCAGCTCGACAATCGTGCCCGCCAAGCGGCGACCGTCTTCTTGGACACCCCGGCCTTCCCCGAAGTCGTCAGCAGGACGCTCACCGCCGGCATGCTGCCAGCTCCAGCCCGAAGTGGCGGACCGGCATGAGCATGGGCGGAACGGTGGTGATTCTCTACCTGAAGTCTCGAACAGAAGGTGCTGTGCCACCGTTGTCACCGACCACCGAGCGTCGTCCAATTCACCGATCCCACTGCCGGGCCATAGACGAGACACGAACCGTGCCACGCCCTCTCCCGCGGTGACATGCACATGAAGGTGCCGATTGTGCTGCTCATCGCCGAGCGTGGTCAGAACCTGGCAACCACCATGCTCATCGGCGACATCGCCCGCGACCTCCTGCACGACCTGCAGCAGTTGAGCACCCAGCCCCGGCTCCAACTCCAACAGCGACCGAGCATGCCGCTTGGGGACCACGATCACATGATCGGTTCCGAACCCGCGACGGGGCGGCTGTGACCTTCGGTGATGGATGGCCGAGATTCTGCGGCGATAGTTGGCCGGTCTACGCGGCGCCGTTGCGCAGGTAGTTGTGGACGGTTTCGCGGCTGACGCCGAATTCGTTGGCCGGCAGGGATTTCGGTTCGCCGGCCGCGGCGCGGGCGCGAAGCTGGTCGGCCTGCTCGGGGTTGAGGGCGGGTTTGCGGCCGGTGTAGACGCCGCCGGTCTTCGCCGCGGCGATCCCTTCGCGTTGACGTTCGAGGATGAGTGCGCGTTCGAACTCGGCGAAGGCGCCCATCACGCTCAGCAGCAGGTTCGCCATGGGTGAGTCCTCGCCGGTGAAAGTCAGGATCTCCTTGACGAATTCGACTCGTACGCCTTTGCCGGTGAGGATGCGCACGAGCCGGTGTAGGTCGTCGAGGTTGCGGGCGAGGCGGTCCATGGAGTGAACGATGACAGTGTCGCCGTCGCGGACGAAGGCGATCATCTCGTCGAGTTTGGGGCGGGTGGTGTCCTTGCCGGAGGCCTTGTCGGTGAAGGTGCGTTAAACGTCGATCCCGTCGAGCTGGCGGACGGTGTTCTGATCGACCGTGCTGACCCGGATATAGCCGACCGCATGATGTGCGCCTTTAGCGACCTGATTTGTTAGGTTGAACTCTAAGAACTCACCTGACATGTGTCGAGAAATTCGAAACTTGACCCTATTTTGACGCTGTTCGCCCTCGGTCACGGTTGTGGTGTTGGGGTCTACCCCAAATGTACGTGGCATACCGACTGATCCACGAAAGGATGGCTGCAGGTGTGAACGTACCGTGCCGCGCGGAGAGCGGGCTGGAGGAATGGACACCGAGAACCTGCGCCTGGCCATCCTCCGTCGTGTCGTTGCCGAACTGCGCGACGTGGCCGAAAACCTGCGTGCCGAGCGCGCCCGCATCGCCGACGCCCCGGGCGACACCGACTGGCCCGACCGAATAGTGACCGACCTCCCCGGCAGGTCATCAAGAGCTGGCTTGTCATCCTGCTGGAGGTGTTGATGCGCGACTGCTTGCGTCGGTGGCCCATTCCTTGATCGCGGCGAACGATCGCGCACGGTCGCAGTGGTTGCCAGCGCCAGCAAGCAGGATTCCGGCCAACCGTAACCGGCGCAGTCGGCGCTTCCGCGAATCGGGCACCCACACCATCGGCATGTCCTGGGTCGCACTCTTGCTCCACGACTTCGCTGAGTCCTGGGTTGAAGGCCTGTCGGTTCGGTCTGTGGTCGGTCTGTGGCGTTACCCGCGCTACTCTGTACACAGACTTAAAGAAGATGTATACATACTATCTAGAAATGTATTCTGAACGATGTGAAGTTACCCCAACGGATGTGCCCGCGGGCACAGAATGGATACATAAGGTGCGCATGCATACTCAGGCTGTCAGGTTGGCCCTCGCCGCGTCGGCGATCGTTGCTGGATCAATAGCTGTGGCCGGACCGGCGAATGCGGTCGCGACCCCAGCCGAGGCATGCGGCAGCAATTACCACGAAATCGATCACCACGACATCCCCGGCGCACGCATCCACCTGCTCTACAACGGGTCCGTTGACTGCGTAGTCACGACGCAGAACAGCCCCGGCACTGCAGTCAACATGTACGCTCAAATCGCGAAGCAGAACGCGGACGGAAACTTCACCGACTACAACACTGACGAGGGCAAATTCGCTTACTACGCTGGCCCGGTGCGGGTGACCGCTCCCGGCGTCTGCATCGACTGGGGAGGCATGATGACATCCGGCGGGGTAGCTTACGTCTGGTTCTCAGGCGCCTCACACTGCCGCTGACCGCGCAAAGCCGAGGACTGTGTGCGCGAGCGCATCACCGCTATCCACGCCCGCGCACCCGGCCACATCGACCCGGCCGCGGTCTCCGCCATGGATTCGCACCTCGTGGGCGGCGATCATCAACTCCCACCTAGATTCACGCAACGATTCCTGACGGCTCGCTTCACCACGTGGCTTACCTCGCTCGTTCGGGGCGTGTCGGTATCGTCATCCGCCGATACTGTCGCGGTGACCGACAGCGCGGGGAGTGAGGCGGCGGGGCTGGACGGGTTGTCGGCATCGCAGCGACAGCAGGCGATGACACGGTTCACGGTGCTGCGCCCCTACCTCGAGGCTGGCATCCCACTCGCTCAGGCCGCGACGGCGGCCGAGGTGCCGGTCCGCACGGCGCGCCGATGGCTGGCCGCCTATCGTCGTGACGGCCTGCCTGGGTTAGTGCGCAAACCCGCACCGGCAAGGGGCAGCGGCAGCTTCCTGAGCAGATGGTGCAGTTGATCGAGGGTCTGGCGCTGCGGCGCCCGGCACCGAGCGCCGCGACGATCCATCGCCAGATTCTGGATATCGCTGCCGGGCAGGGCTGGCCCACACCGTCTTACAGCACGGTCTACGACATCGTCGCGGCCATCGATCCGGCGTTGCGGATGTTGGCGATCGACGGTGACAAACGGTATCGGGGCTGACCATGATTGAGGACGACCACTCCCATTGCCATCGCAGGGTATGCGGTCAACCTCGGGGCTCCCTCGGCGTTGAACACCGCACTGGCTCTGCGGCAAGCGATCTGGCGTAAAGCCCATCCTGATTGGCACGTGTGCGGTACTCCCGATGTCCTCTATACCGACCACGGCAGCGACTTCACCTCCCACCACCTCGAACAGTCCTCGCCGACCTCAAGGTCAGGCCGGTGTTCTCGCTGCGTATGGGCGAACAACCCTGCCCTTGGCGAGCCGAGTTTGTCGGTGAGGCTGGGCGGCTGTCAGAGGGGGCGAGCGGGTTTCGGCAGTGCGCTCGGGCGCTACAGCCGGTTCGTCAGCTTCGGTAGCGGTCCGCCGGGTGATGTTTCTCGGAGATCCGCCCGTAGGATGCGGGACCGGAATACTCCCACGCCACCGTGCCGGCATCGAGATCGGAGATCACGTCTCGTACCCAGCTGAGCTCGGCGGCGATCATCGCGCGGACATACTGGGGTGCCATCCAATGACGGCGTGGCGCCGCATTGGTAGCCGCCGATTCGTACGTCGCGCCGGCGCGTGCGAGGGCGTCTGTGAGATGCTTGACTCGCTCGCGCAACAACCCGAGTGCATGGTCCTTGAGGGAGGAGTGCACCTGAGCCAAGGCGACCGAAACGAGGGATACGCCTGCGCGGGTTCCGCAGGGTCTCGGCGATCTTGTCTCGCAATGCCTTTCGGCCGACATCGGTAACATCGTACATAGCCCGTTCCGGCCGGCTCCTCTCGCGATCGATCCCCTTGGTGCTTACCAGCTCTTGTTCGGCCAGCCGCGTGACCGTGTGGTATATCGAGCCGGTCCGCACCTTGAGTAGTTCGTCTCCGAGGCGACCAACAAGCAACTGCTGCATCTCATATGGATGCTTGGTCGTTCTTCGAGTAACGCAAGAACGGCTATCGCCAAAGGTGTCACGGCAGGCTGCGCCCGCTGCGTCATCGGGGTACCTCTCCCTGCTGCACGGTTTCGAGCGGGCATGTGACGTGGACCGAACGAGCTATGGCGGAACCGTGCGCGGTCACCTCACTGTGTGAATCCAAATGTTAGCATATCATCGACATCTTGACATCATATGGATACGAAGGAGGGGATCGGCTTGGCAGTCGCAGTCGGCGCGGCTCGGTCTGCTCAGTCACGTCGCGATTGGATCGTATTGGTAGAGCAGGCAAAGCGTGGTCGTAGCTAATGCCTCGGCCAAAGTCTCTGACGGCAGGAGAAATCGCTGCGGCGGCGCTGGCCGTCATCGATCGTAACGCTCTCGATGCCCTCACTATTCGTGCCGTCGCCGAAGAGTTGGGTATGAGCACGATGTCGATATATCGGTACGTCAAGGGTCGGGAGGAACTCGAAAGATATATTGTCGACCTCGTGATCGCGTCAATCGATGTCTCGCTGGAGGAGCATTTATCGTGGCGCGAGCGGATCCGCATACTGCTACAACGGTTTCGGGATAGCGTCGCAAGGCACCCGCAGGTAGCACCGCTGTTGCTCAACTATTGTTTTGATTCCGAAAGTGCCTTGCCCTGGATGGAAGGGTTGCTGGAGACCTTAGCAGAAGCCGGTTTCGCGGGCGAACGACGATACATTGCCCTTCGGTTGATGGCCAGATTTGTGTCCAACTCGGTCCAAGGGCAGTACATGCGTGGGTCTATTGAGCAATCGAATCCTCCGGCGAATCGAGCAGGCAGAAGTTTTCCGTTGGCGGCAGAAATTCCTATTCATGCCCGCAACGTCACGGCTGATCGAGAGTTCAGCGATCAGCTGGCCATAATACTCGATGGTCTCGCAGTCACGATTGAGAATTGAGTTCACTTCACGGAAATCGGCTATTCATCAATCGCGGCAATTCAATTAGGACTCCCAACTCGTTGCTCTATCCTACCGTTGATGCCGAGCTCATTCTTGGACGAGTGAATATCGCGTACGCGGCGACAACGCACGACGTTGCGTTGCAGTGGTCGCATCATCAGGGGAGCGGTCACTATTACTGCGAGACACCCGAAACTGGAGCCGTCCCTGTTTCACCTGATCGAGGGTATGCGGGCGTCGATGAAATTGAGAAAGGCCCGGGATATCGCGTTTGCTGCCGGCTGAGCCACATGCAACCGGGCCGCCGCGCGGGTGAAGTGCCGTTCCTCAGCGGTCGCGAAGTGGCTTCACCCGATCGAGGAGTGTGGGCAGCATCAGGTGGTCGTTGACGTTGGCTGCGGATGGTGAGCGGGAAACCATTCGCGCAGGTCAGAATGTGTGCTTGGAACCGGCCTTGGCGCGGTCGACCGGGCTCGGACCTGTTGTGCCGCCCCTTTTTTCGCCCGCACGTGCGAGCTGTCGACCATGATCCGGCCGATGTCGATCAATCGGGCGGCGTGGGCGCGGGCAAGTGCGGCCTGATGGATCTGCTCGAACGTCCCGGCTTGCCAGTCTCGCAACCGGCGCCAACACGTCATCCCGGAACCGAACCCGAGTTCCTAGGGCAGGTCTTCCCACCCGACCCTGGTGATCCGCACAAACAAGATTCCCGCACGACCAGACGGGAGTCCATCTGCGCTGGTCCCGGTGCATGAGGACATGGGGGTGATGGCCACCTTCGATGTGCGGGATGGGCCGGATCCGGCCCGCTGACTCGATCACTGAGGTTGCAGATGCCCAGCCGGGCCAGATGGTGTGTGTTCGGTTGGACATGCATCCATCTCACTCTGCGATCCAGCAGGATCGTCTTGCGCATGCCGCGAGCTACTGTGGCGCGTCAGACAGTGCATCACGACGTGCCGATGAAGCAAGCCGAAACTGTATCCAACTAGTTAATTTTCGTATACAGTCGAGAGCGGGGTTCGGTGGACACGAGGAGACTGGAATATGGCCGTAAGGATGGCAGTCGACATCGGGGGTACGTTCACGGATGTAGTGGCGTACGACGACGTGCGCGGGACACTGACGCTCGGTAAGGCACTGAGCACCCCGGAGAACCTCATCGACGGGATCTTCGAAGGTGTCCGGGCGGCGAATGTGTCCGAGGACGAGTTGTCCCTGGTGGTTCACGGTAGCACCGTCGTAGTCAACGCACTGATCGAACGCAAGGGTGCGCGGACAGCGCTGTTGACCACGCGTGGTTTTCGAGACGTCTACGAGATCGGTCGGATCAACCGCCCCGATGCGTTCAATATGGCCTTCACGAAGCATCGGCCGCTGGTAGACCGGGCCATGATCTTCGAGGTCGACGAGCGATTGGCCGCCGACGGTTCGGTAATCGAAGAGCTGTACGAGGAGGGGGTTCGGCAGGTCGCTCATCGGCTGCGTGAACTACGAGTCGAAGCTGTGGCTGTTGTGTTGCTGCACTCGTATCGCAACTCTGAACATGAGGTACGCGTTGGGAGAATCCTCGAGGAGGAGCTGCCAGGCTGCTACATCAGTATGTCCCATCAGATATCACGCGAGTATCGTGAATTCGAACGGACATCTACGGTCGCGGCCAATGCATTCGTCGGCCCCGAAGTCAGCCGGTACCTCGGCCGCTTCGCCGATCGGCTGGGCTCCGAGAACGCACTTGCCGTGATGCAGTCGAATGGCGGTATTTCCGACGTCGCGACAGCCAAGGTGCAGTGTGTTCAGATGCTCGAATCCGGGCCGGCGGGCGGCGTTGTCGGCACCATCGCGATGTGTGAGCGCTTGGGCTATCGACAGGCCATCGCCTTCGATATGGGGGGGACCACAGCGAAATCGGCGGTAATCCGGGATCTCACGATGCCGCTTGCCAGCGACTATTTCCTCGGTGGGTACGCAACCGGGTTGCCGATTCGAATCCCCTGCATCGATATCGTCGAAGTCGGGACAGGTGGCGGCAGCATCGCTTGGGTCGACAGTGCACAGGGTGTGCACGTCGGGCCTCGCAGCGCGGGCTCCGCCCCGGGGCCTGCCTGCTACGGACGGGGTGGGACCGATGCCACGATCACCGATGCGACAGTTGCTCTCGGACACCTGTCCCCCCAGGGCGAGCTGTTCGGCGGGTTGCGGCTGGACGGCGCCAAAGCGGTCGCTGCCGTCCAGGAGGTCGCCGACCGGATCGGCGTCGACATGCCGGTAGCGGCCGCGGGAATCATCGCGATCGGCGCAGCGGCAATGGCTAATTCGGTCCGAGCCGTCACCACGGAACGCGGCCTGGACCCACGTGACTTCGCAATGTTCGCATACGGCGGCAACGGCCCGCTGCATGTCTCGCTTGTGGCGCGCGAACTCGGCATCCGACACGTTGTCATACCGCCGATGCCATCGGTTTTCTCTGCTGTCGGAATGCTGATGGCGAATCTTCGCCGAGATATCGTGCAAACGAAGGTTCGAACGCTTGATGCGGCAACAGCGGCAGATGTGGACCACGAATTCCAGGAACTGGAGCTCGAATGCGAGAAGTCGCTTCGCGCGAGTGTGGTCGAATTCGGAGAAGTGCGATTCGAACGTGCAGCGGACATGCGGTATGTAGGACAAGAGCACACAGTAACCGTTCAGATTCCGCGAGACATATCCGGATCCGCAATTCGCCCCCTATTCGACGCGGCTCATGAGAAGCGTTACAGCCACAGCGCACCAGAGCAGCCGGCCCAGATCGTCAGCCTGCGTGTTTCCGCAGTCGGCGCGTTGCCTAAACCGCTTCTCTCCGGAATCGAGCCCGGAGGTCCCCGCCCGCCGGAAAATTCGGTCGTAGGTAGGCGTGAGGTAACGTTTTCGGCAGACGAAGGCCCGGTGTCTACTCCGGTGTTCGATCGAGCCGCACTGCGCGCCGGTAACGAAATCGATGGCCCGGCGGTGATCGACGAGCCGACAACCTCAGTCCTGGTGCGTCCTGGAGATACCGTCCTTGTCGACCCTTTCGGCAATCTGCTGATGACGATCGGAGCCTGAGATGAGCATTGATCCACTCTCCAACGGATCGGGCCGGAATGTCGATCCGATCACTGCCGAGATAATTCGGTCCGCATTGGTCGCGATCACCGACGAAATGAAGACCAATTTGATGCGAACCGCCTACAATTTGATCATATACGAGGCGCAGGACTTCACCGTAGGACTGTTCGATGTCGACGGAAATACCATGTCGATCGGGCTAGGGCTCCCGATGTTCATTCGTGGTCTCTCGGACGCGGTAAAGGCCAAGATCGAATTCTATGGTATCGATGGAATTCATCCGGGCGACATCATCCTGACTAACGACGCATACATCATGGGCAGCCACCTAAATCACATGATTTTCACGCTGCCGATATTTCACGACGGCGAACTGGTGGCTTTCGCATCGTCCATGGCCCATTGGCTGGATGTCGGGGGTGTGCTCGGTGGCACCACCACAGACATCTATTCGGAGGGATTGCAGGTACCGATCGTCAAGATCTTCAGAGAAGGTGTGCAGAACGACGAGCTCACCAGGCTCATCGCGACGAATGTCCGCTTCGAAGATTTGGCCATGGGCGACTTCAATGCGCAGGTCGCAGCGATTCGTACCGGCGAGGCACGCATGCACACGCTTCTCGAACGCTATGGCGCCGACACTGTCCGAGACTGCGTTCGGCAGATGTATCACCGTAGCGACGAACTGGCACGGCAGGCGGTTCTGCAGATTCCCGACGGTACCTACTCCGCGGAAGCGTATATGGACGACGACGGCGTCACGATCGGACGTCAAGTGCCGATTCGAGTGCAGGTAGTGGTAGCCGGAGACTCGATGACTATCGATCTCGAAGGAATGAGTCCGCAAGTAGCGGGCTACTACAACTCCGGGGCGACTGCTGGTCGGTCTGCGGCGCAAGTGGCATTCAAATGCATAACCTCACCTCTGGACTACCCGATCAACGACGGCGCGCTCAGTTCGCTCAATGTCAAATTGCCACCCGGTACAGTAGTGAGCGCAGTGAAACCTGCTGCCATGCGCTGGTGGATGACCTATCCGATGACCGTGGTCGACTGCATATTCAAGGCGCTTGCGCCGGTACTTCCGAATGTCAGTATTGCCGGTCATCATGCTGACCTCGGTATGACGTTGTCGCATGGGACGGATCCCGAAGGTCGATTCTTCCAATTCGTTGGTGGGCCCCAAGGAGGTGGATGGGGCGCGACCTCGGCGGCCGACGGACAATCCGCGACTATCTGCGTCAATGACGGCGACACACACAACGCGCCGGTCGAGGTCACAGAAGCAAAGTCGCCGACCGTCAGGATCGAGGAGTACGCGCTTGTTCAGGATTCCGGCGGGCCGGGCCGCTTCCGGGGAGGCCTCGGAACACGGCTGAAGGTTCGGGCCAACGTGGATGTCCAGCTCAGCTCGTGGATCGAGCGAACAACTTGCGCCCCATGGGGTTTGGAACACGGGCACTCGGGCGTGGCGAACAGCATCAGGGTGGACCGAAGCGACGGCACGGAAGTCGAATTCCCAAATGGCAAAGTTCAAGGGATTTCCCTCGCCGCCGGCGATTGCCACGTCGTTGTGGTTGGCGGCGGTGGTGGATTCGGTCCGCCATATGAGAGGCCGACCGGCGAGGTACTCGCTGACGTAAGGGCGGGATACGTATCCGTCGACGCGGCTGAGCGCGACTACGGTGTCGTCGTGACGTCGAATAGTCAGGGCGACTTCGAAATCGATACCCATGCAACCGAATCGCTACGCAACGGAGACTTGTCATGACCGCGATATCCACCAACCCCGACGAACTCGATGACGCAACGGCGATCGACGAACTTGATCGCAGGTTCCACCAGATGCGTGCTGCATCTGGTGAACAAAATACGCCAACACTCGACCAAAGGCGTGAGGACCTCACCGCGCTGGCAGGTGCCATGTTCGGCTTCCGAAAGCAGATTCAAGAAGCACTGGCTGCCGACTTTGCCGTGCACCCGACCCAGCTGACCGACTTGACGGAAGTGCTCGGTGTCGCCGGGCAAGCGCAATACGTAGCCAGCCAGCTGGAAGAGTGGGCAGCGCCCCAGCAGCGTTTCGTCGACCCACAATCCTTCGGTACTGCAACGGCAGAAATTCAGTACCAGCCCAAGGGCATTGTCGGAGTGCTGTCACCGTGGAATTTTCCGTTCCTGCTGTCGCTGGGACCGCTGGTCGATATTCTGGCGGCCGGTAACCGGGCAATTCTCAAACCGTCGGAACTTGCACCCGCGAGCAGCATGGTGTTGGCTGATATCGTCTCGTCGACATTCGACAGCGATCGAGTCGCGGTCGTGACCGGCGGCGTCGCCCTGGCTCGGCGCTTCGCCGAATTGCGGTGGGATCACCTGCTCTACACCGGGAACGCTACGGTGGGTCGTCAAGTGGCGGTAGCTGCCGCGCAGAATCTCGTACCGGTCACACTGGAACTGGGCGGCAAGAACCCAGTGATCGTCCACAGCGACAGCGTCAACGAGGAGACGGTTGCACAGATCATCGGAAACAAACTGGCGAAGAATGGCCAGATTTGCATCGCTCCCGACTATTGTCTGGTTCCCCGTTCACAGCTCGAAGAGTTCATTGAGCTTTCGATATCTCATACCTTCACTACCATGCCCGATTACGGGACTTCGCCGGACTGCACCGGGATCATCAACGAGCGTCATCTGCGCCGATTGACCGGCGCGCTTGACGAAGCCCGTCAGCGTGGCGTGAAGGTTGTCGATCTCAAACCGAACGTCGAGATCGATCCGGCGACTCGGCAAATGCCGCTCACCCTCGTGGTGGATCCTCCGGAAGACCTAGCCGTGATGAATGAGGAGATATTCGGCCCCATCCTGCCGATCAAGCCCTACGATACGATCGACGAGGCCGTCGGGTACATCAATTCTCACGACAAACCCCTCGGGCTGTACATCTTCACCAGGGATTCGCATGCAGCGCAGACCATCCTCGATCGCACCGCATCCGGAGGCGCCTGCATCAACACGTGCGCAGTGCAGGGTGTGCTTCCATCGTTGGGTTTCGGTGGTGTGGGAAGTAGTGGCTACGGCCGGCACCGAGGTGTGGAAGGATTCCGTGAATTTTCGAATCAACGTGGGGTCGTGACCCGCGGAACCGGAGACACCACAGCCGCATTTTTCCCGCCCTACTCTGGGCACGCCCAGCAAATCGTAGATGCCGTTTTCGGCGAGACTGCAGGATGAATGCGCTCTCCCGCTGCACGCGGCGCGGTGGGTGGTCTGATGAATTCTATGAGATCGTCCTAGAACGCAGAGTGCAAGGCACTGTAATGTCGATCGATCGCTCTGATTCCGGAGCTCGATCGCAGATCGACGCAATCACTATACGTCTAACGACCTACCAGGAATGTTGATGGACATTTCCGTATACACCTCCGCGGAGGAGATCCTCGATTATTTCGGAAAATGCCCTGTTTGTGGTTACCCCGCATCGGCGTGGCGATATACGCAGAGACACGCCGACGGCGCCGTCGCAAGCCTTGTCGTCGCACATTGCGGGCTTCCGTGCGGCTGGAGCGGCCCGGTCGAGCCGACGTCGATGACGCGAGTCGCGCGCCACCGAGTCCGGCGGGATTGAGTCTCCTTCGAGCAGCCAATTCCGAAGTAGCCTCCCGATACCTCATAGCATTTCGTCTAATCGGAGGGGCAGCCGAATCTCCGCTCAAAGGAGGGCACGTTTGGCTCCGTCACGATCACCGGCCACGTCGCCCTCCCCGGCACCTGCGACAAAGTCACAGCCGGCCGCTGGATCGTCGAGCTAACCTTCGACCTGCTTCACCAGTACCGACGACTGCCCATCCGATGGGAACGCCGCACCTACATCCATCACGGATTCCTCAACCTCGCCGCAGCACTGATCTGCTGGCGATGACTCAGCAACCGAACCCGATAGGAGCTCTTAAGTCTCAACTGAAGGAAGTGCCAAACCGTCGAACGACTCCGATATTGCCGTTTCGACGGAGGCCTACGGAAACGCACATTCGCTTGCCCACGGTGGAGTCAGATGCCTTCCTCAGTCGCTGGGTAACGTTGCGCCGCAACACTGGTATGTACGCGGGATGACCTCATTCACCGGTGATCGGCTTCTAGGAAGCTGTCGATGGTTGGACCGAACCATCGGGCCACGTCGTGGAGTGGGGCCGTGGCGATCGGTCCCAGTTTCAGGATATAGCGGGCCCATGCGATGCCGACCAGTTGTGAGCCCACCATTGATGCTCGACGGGCTGCCTCCGTGTCCAGCGGCTCGCCCGCCTTTCCGCGCCAGATTCTCTGGGTGACGAATTCGTTGACCCGTTCCGCTGCCTCCGGTGAGCCCGAGGCCGCCTGGGCCAGAGCTATGAAGGCTTGTCCGGGTCGTTCTGGGCCTTGCTCCCACTTGATGAGGAAGTCTTCGACGATGTCGACCCCAGTGCGTGGACGGCTGTCTTCCCTGCGGGTCGAGCGGTCTCGGGTGTACAGGCCGGCCATGCTCTCCACGAACAGATCGAGTTTGTTGCCGAAGTAGTGATATACGAGGGCGTTGTCCACTTCGGCGCGGCGTGCGACCGCTGCAACGGCAGCTTTCGTGAACCCCTGTTCGAGGAAGATCGCTCTGGCGGAAGTGAGAATCGTCTCGCGAGTCCCCTGGTCACCGGGCCTACGGCCGCGTCCTGCCACCACATCTCCTTCCAGCTATTCACAGACTGTGAATTATATGCTTAAAATCAGACACTATGAATTCTATGGTGGCCAACGGTTCGGTCGGGCAAGCCCCCTCGAGACCGCAGGTAAATTCGACCGGAAGGCTCGGAGCTTGGTGCTACGACCATCGCCGACTGGTGTTGGTGGGCTGGATCGTCGGCATTGTCGTCGTGATCGGGGCGGCAAGTGGGCTCGGAGCCGCCTTCAAAGACGACTTCAGCGGCGCGGGACAGTCGAAACATGTCCAGGACGTGTTGCGGCAACGCTTTCCATCGCAGGCGGGCGACAGCGCTCGAGTGGTGTTCCGCACCTCCGGCGAAGCGGCCGCATCAGCCGCCGGGGCGCGGATCGCAGAAACGCTCGATGCGATTCGCCCTCTACCCCATGTCGCATCCGTGTCCCAGCCGGTGCTCGCGAAGGACAACAGGACTGAGTTCGCGACCATACAATTCGACGCGGTCAGCGCCGATCTCGACAAGGCGGACGTGCAGCTGGTGATCGACAAGGCGCAGTCCTTCGCCCAGCCGGGGTTGGATATCGAACTGGGAGGTGCGCCCATCAGTGTGGCGGTGAAACCATCTCCCGGCCCCAGCGAAGGTATCGGCATCGGCGCTGCCATCATCATCATGCTCGTCGCCTTCGGGTCGGTCGTGGCGATGGGGCTGCCTATTCTCACGGCTCTCGTCGGGGTGGGCGTCGGATACGGGGCGGTCGCGCTCGTCAGCCATACCCTTACTGTGCCCAGTTTCGGTCCGGCGATGATGGCCATGATCGGTCTGGGGGTTGGGATCGACTATGCGTTGTTCATCGTGACTCGTTACCGGCAGGCGCTGGGCGACGGACTGGATCCACGGTCGGCAACGGTTCAGGCTATGTCGACTGCTGGCCGCGCCGTCCTGTTCGCCGGAACCACCGTACTGATTTCGCTGTTCGGGTTGTTCCTTGTCGGCCAAGCATTCCTCGTCGGCCTTGCGGCGGGCACGATTCTGGCCGTCATGGCTGTGATGACCGCGGCTGTGACCCTGCTTCCCGCGATACTCGGATTTACCGGCCGCGCCATCGACAGGGTCCGTTTGCCGGGGCTGCGTATGCCCGGCGCCGAATCCGGCGCCGGCGGAAAGTGGGTTGCGTGGAGTCGGACGGTGCAGCGCCGGCCCGTGGTGTGCGGCGGGATCGCGTTGGCGATACTCCTGCTGCTCGCCGCACCGATGTTTTCCATGCGGCTGGCGTTCAGTGGAGCGGCGACAGATCCGGCCGATCTCACCACCCGCAAGGCCTACGATTTGCTGTCCGAGGCGTTCGGTCCCGGTTTCAACGGCCCGTTGGTTCTCACCGTGGAGATGCCGGACGGCCCGGCCGATCGTGTAATGGTCGAGAACCTCGGGAATCATTTGGCGGCGGCGTCAGGGGTGGCGCGGGTGACACCAGCCTCGTACAATCCGGCGGGGGACACCGCGGTGCTGATGGCGTATCCCGCGACCGATCCGCAGTCCGCGGATACTACCGATCTTGTGAATCGATTGCGCGACAACGTCATCCCGCAGTTGGTCGCAGGCAGCGCCGTGAAGGTTTCGATCGGCGGTCAAACGGCGGTCGGAATTGACGAGTCGTCGCTCATTTCGACACGGCTGCCGTGGGTTATCGGTCTCGTGATCCTATTGTCGTTCGTGCTCCTCATGGTCGTATTCCGCTCGATCGCGATCCCTTTGAAAGCTGCGGCAATGAATCTTCTGTCGATCGGTGCCGCCTATGGTGCGATCGTTGCCGTGTACCAGTGGGGTTGGCTGTCGGCGATATTCGGCTCCGGTCATACCGGCCCGATCGACCCGTGGATCCCTTTGATGATGTTCACCATCACTTTTGGGTTGTCCATGGACTACGAGGTGTTTCTGCTCTCGCGAGTCCAGGAGCATTGGCGTCGTGATCGTGACAATTCGGCTGCGGTGGCCCACGGGCTCGCCGCAACAGGGCGGATCATCACGGCGGCCGCGGCGATCATGGTCTGTGTATTCGGCTCGTTTGTCATCGGCGACCCGATGCGTACCCTGAATGTTTTCGGGCTGGGTTTGGCCGTTGCCATCCTAGTCGACGCCACTCTCGTTCGTATGGTGTTGGTGCCGTCCATCATGCAGCTGCTCGGTCGTGCGAACTGGTGGCTACCCGGCGTGCTCGACCGGGCTCTGCCGCACTTCGAGATCGAGAAAGCTTGATCGCGAAAGCATTCTCGGGTTCGAAACGATGGGAGCAACGAATGACTGATCGAGGTTCTATCTCTCGGCGATACCGCCTCCGTAACAAGATCATCATCTTCCTGCAGCGGCGTCTCGGTCTGGCACTTGGGCCGATGCACCTACTCACGGTCGCCGGCCGCAAGTCCGGGCGTCCGCGAACAACCCCGGTGGCGCCGATACGAGTGAACGGGCACCGCTATCTGACTCAGGCGTACCCGAACTCGGAGTGGGTGAAGAACGCGCGTGCTTCCGGGTACGCGGTGTTGGCTCGGGGTCGGCGCACGGAGAAGGTGGAACTAGTGGAACTTCCCGAAAGCGAACGTGGTTCGATCTTGCGCGAGGTCCCCCTGCAGAATCCCAGAGGGGCACGAGCCTTCATCAGGAACTCCCTCGTGGAATCTGATTCGCCTGACGGCTTCGCCGCAGCCGCTTCTCGTTGCTCGGTGTTCCGGATCGATACCTCCGGATTCTGAGACTACCGATTCGGTGAGGCCGCGAGACTGCGTTCGCCCGCACCTCTGTCTCGCGGCAAATCGCCGAGATTGTCGATAGCGGCAGCTACCCGCGTGCGCTAGGAAGCACTCGAGTCACCGTACTCGAGTCGGCTAACGCGACCCCGCACAACCTTGCGAGTTCGGAGTCCTGACCGCACTGCCGCCTCTGGCAGCACACGGCGCTTCGTCACCTGGTCGGCAACGCCCTGTCCGAAGCGTTCGTCGGCGATGCCGGCAGTCGATCTCACGGAAATATCGATTTCTTCGCTCTTGCCGATTCGGCTGACTATGTGTTGTTCGCCAGCTGTCTCGCTGGAGAGTAGTAGGGAGCCGCCGCCTGATCCGAACGGGCCGCTTCGGTAGCCTACATTTGTCTGATGTTATAAAGAAGATTGGCGTGGAAAACCTCCCAGCGGCGGGGGTAATTATCGTCACGGTTACTATTAGTTCTCAGTTCGCCGACATCTGGGCGGCGTAAACGCCTGCGGTGTCTTCGGCTCGGTTTCTCTGGACAGCGTTCTCAAGTTCCGACTTGAGCGTTCTCATGCCTGATCTATAGGAGTAATCTGTGAAAGTGCAAAGGTTTGTCGCCGGGGTATTTGTGGCTGCCGGTGTAACGATTACCGGGGGAGCGATCGCCTCGGCGGCCCCCGCCGTGAGCCCTGTGTCGGGTTCGGTCCTCGATCCCTCCGATTATCTCGTCGGGGATACGGTGTACTTCAGTACCAGTTACGCGAACTGCTCGATGCATGCCAACGGCGACGTCGGCTGCGACATAAGCCCGGGCACCGCGAACCTGTGGGGTATTCCGATCAACGACCTCGTCATCAGTTTGCCCTTCCTTCCTGCGCACCCCAACTTCGGCTTGATGGGACCCCATGGCCGAGCCGGTAGCCGCTCGATCGACCCCGGCGCAACGCCGGATGGTTATGACTATGGCGGCATGCTGCGGTTTGGTGGTGCTACCTGCAGTGCCGGTGGGCGTGCGGCTCTGAGCTGCTCTTCGAAGGGGCATAGCTTCAGCTTCGGCTCGTCGGGCACCACTGTGAGCTGAGATGCGTGCCGCCGTCGCGGAAGGCGTCGGCGGCGCAGCGGCACGCTGCCGCGTCCTTTCGAGACCGTTTCATCGCGTCTCGATGCGTGTGCCTCAGACGGATGATCTGCTGCAAGTATTGTCATGTTCATTCCGGCCACGCCCGACGGAGTGAGTTCCGGGGCCTTTTGCGCTGGCGGTATGCGGCTGCAGTCACCGACGTCTTGCGTGCCAGCGATACAGCGAGGCGGTGTCGGGGGAGTGACGCCGAAGCGTGCGTGAGGGCTCCGGAGTGGGCTATCGAGTACGCCCAGGCCTCGCCGAAGTTCTTTGATAACAGCTCGAGTGGCGGGAGGCCGGTTACCTCGGCATAGGTGTGGAGCGACTCGGCGAAGTCGAGAAACATGAGGAAGGGGGCGAGCCAAGGGAGTGATAGTCGGCTCCGTGGTTCACCGTGGCAGCCGTCCTGCAGGGAGTCTGTGGATCTGCGGACGACGGCTCACGCGGCGCGCCCGTTGCTAGGGCACCGGCAGCTGGTGATCGCTGAGAGAGCATGTTCCAGATCCGCCGCGCAGATCGATTATCTCCACGACAGCCGACGGCCGAACTGCGGTAGCCGAGCGCGGTCCCAACCGATGTCTGTGAACGCCTCAACCTCAATGAAAACCGGTGGCTTACTCCACCGATCCGCCGCGGTCGACGAGGTCGGCGAAGATTCGGGTGATACGGGCCGTGAGCGCCTCGGGGGTAGTGCCGGATTGGGTTGCCCGGAGGCCGAATTTGCCGTCGACGGTGAGGGAGGCCATGCCATGGGCCAGGGACCACCAGGCCAGGGCCATGGTTTCGGCATCGGCTGCCGGGAGGAAGCCAGAGGTGACGGCCGTGGCGACGGCGGATTCGAGGACGGCGAAGGCGGCATCGCCCGCGGCCTCTGTGTTGGGGTGCTTCTCCGGCGCAGAGAGCTCGGGGCGGAACATGATTCGGAAATAGGCCGTGTGATCGCGGGCGAAGTCCACGTAGCCGGCGGCCATGGCGATCAGGGCGGCGCGCGGGTCGGGGGCGTTGTCCCGAGCGGAAACCATTGCTGCGCCTAGTATTTCGAATCCTCGAGTGGCAAGGGCGGACATCAGGGCGGCGCGGTCGGCGAAGTGGTGATAGGGGGCACCGGGGCTAACGCCGGCCTCGCGGGCGACCTTGCGCAGGCTCACCGCAGCCAAGCCCTCGGCCTCGATCAACTCCAGGGAGGCGCGCAGTAGCTCCTCGCGTAGGTCTCCGTGGTGATAGCGGTTCCTGGTCGGCGGCATGGGATGAGCGTAAGGGGTTGACGGTTCACGGTTCCATAATCTATACAGTGATTAAATTCTAAACGCTGCTCAGATTGGAGTTCGGTCGATGCCCGATCTCGTTCTCGTCACCGGCGCGTCCGGATTCGTCGCAGGTCATGTCATTCAAGAGTTGCTCGGCCGCGGCTACCGGGTGCGCGGCACCGTGCGCTCGGTGGAGCGCGCCGCGCAGGTAGCCGGGGTGCTGCCTGGTATCGAACTGGTCGAGGCTGCTCTGGAGTCGGACCATGGTTGGGCCGAGGCGGTCGAAGCCTGTCGATTCGTCGTGCATACCGCCTCCCCGTTCCCGCCCGCCGCGCCGCAGTGCGAGGACGAACTGGTCCGGCCAGCCGTCGACGGGACCCTGCGGGTCCTGCGCGCGGCCGCTGCAGCCGGGGTCCAGCGCGTCGTCATCACCTCCTCCATGGCCGCGGTCGGGGCGGGTAATCGCGGCCAAGTACTCACCGAGGCCGACTGGTCCGATATCGCGGTCTGTGAGCCGTATGAGAAGAGCAAAACTCTCGCCGAGCGCGCTGCCTGGGATTTCGCCGCCGAACATCCGGAAATCGAGGTGGCCGTGATCAATCCGGGCATGGTCATCGGCCCCGTCCTGCGCCCGGAGGCGGGGACCTCTGTCGGCGGCATCCGCGCCTTGCTGGCCGGTGGCATGCCCGGCGTTCCGCGCCTGAACTTCGCACCCGTGGATGTTCGCGATCTGGCGGTCGCGCACCGCCTGGCCATGGAAACACCCGCGGCCGCGGGCAACCGCTACATCTGCGCCGGAGACCAGATCTCCCTTCCCGGTATGGCCCGGATTCTCGCTCAGCGCTACCGCGTCCCAACTCGCGTCCTCCCCGACTGGCTCGTCCGCCTCAGCGCCCGCTTCGATGCCGATGCCCGCACCGCGGTCCGCTACCTCGGCCGCGAGGAACGCCCCACTTCCGCCAAGGCCGAACGCGAACTCCACTGGCATATGCGGCCCACGGCGGACTCACTCTTCGACACCGCTGCCAGCCTCATCGAATTCGGTCTCGTGGCCGACCCCGGAGCCGTCGAGACCCGCCCAGCGTGACATCGCGACCGTACTACCTCGAATTCGTTACTACGATGGGCGAATTGTGCGTGCGTGCTCTCAGACGCCACTGTTCGCAGTTCTCCGACCCGGTCATCGTCCAGAGTCTGCAGGAATATTCCGCGGGCCGAATGGCCTGCGTCGCAGAGCGAATCGGACAAGAAATCGCTCGCGAGGAAGGCTTTCATCGTCCCGCTGCGCCACAGATAGACCGGTCGGGTGATTGAATCTATCTGTCGATGTTGCTTCCAACAGGTTCGGAGAGCAGCGGATTTGGGCTGCATCGTGAGATCTAACTGTCTGCCAGGCGGGTCAGGTGGAAGTCGGAAGCAGGTGGGGCTGTGTCTGGGTCCTGTGGTGGATGATGCTCGTTCCCGCACCGGCGGGCACGCGCGTTGGAATGTGGCCGTTTCCGTCTCCGCATATGTTTACCTCTGCCAAACGTATACATCTAATGGCGATTGGTTGACGAAAATCGTCCCTGCGGATACATTTGCTCAATCGATGGCTGAGACCTGGAAGGTACTGGGCTGCATGCACGTGTCGACCGAAGCATCTCCGGACTTGCATCGGAACCTGTCGAAAAGGGCCGGGACCGATTCCCGTGGTGCTGTTCAGTCGTCGGTCGCTCTGCCTGGTAGTGGTACTGCGGCCATGGTCGCTGGTTCCCCTGGTGGTAGACACTCGATCGGGCGCAGCGGTCGGGGCGTTTCCCGCAGCGGACCAGTTGGCAGCGACTTCGGCAGCTTCACCGAATCGGATGCCTGCCACGCATCCGTCGGTCATCCCGGAGCGCTTCGCCCGGAATTCGTCGTCGGTGCCGATGCTCGCTGCACCAAGCCGGCCGTCTGTGGCGGTACCAGTTGCTCCGAGCGACCCGACATCAGCTGGTCCGAGACGGCCGTCGCAGGACTTGTTCGGCGGAAATCCATGGGTCGGTCGACCGGGCATCATAATGCCGCAGTCACCGAATTATCCCGGGGGTGCGGTCGGCCCTGTTCGTGATGTCCCGAGTCGCCATGGAAACCGAACCACCTCCGAGCGCCGTCCGCCGGCTGCCGGGGCGCCTGCGGCATCGCCGACTACTCCAAGGCCACAGGCCGCCGGTGTGCGGCAGGACGCTGGCTCGAACACCTCGAATCCCAGGCTTGCGTCGCAGCAACCGCGTAAACGAGATCAGCCGAAACAACGTCGGAATCCGCCTGCGGAGAAATCGAAATGCCCTATTGTCGAGA
Source organism: Nocardia aobensis NBRC 100429 (assembly GCF_000308375.1). Classification (GTDB taxonomy): domain Bacteria; phylum Actinomycetota; class Actinomycetes; order Mycobacteriales; family Mycobacteriaceae; genus Nocardia; species Nocardia aobensis. Next base: position 51,848 of record NZ_BAFQ01000294.1, read on the forward strand.
GCTTTCGGAACGATACCGCTTCGAGTCGACAGGGTTCGATCTGCCCGGCGCGGACGCATCCGTTCTGGCTGAACTCATAGCGGCCCTCTCGACGACCCTGAGTCGCTACCCTTTCGTTGCACCGCCGTCCACGGACGCTCCGACGGCGTCCCTGCCCGCTGTGGAACGGGAGCCGAGATTGTCGTATCCCGTGGTGGGGGAAGCGCTGCGGGCTGTCTGTCTGTCGGAAACACAAACTTGGACCGGAAGCCCACCCAACCGCTTGGCATGGGCTGCCGAGGGAATTGGCCTATCTGTTCTCCGACGGCGGCATCGAGACCGGCATCGACATCGACCGGGCGCTCGACGCCGCCCGGCTGATCTCCCGGCTGCTCGGCAAGCCCGTGAACAGCAATCTGCTCACCGCGGGCGGTCGCCTGCGGCCGAGGAATGCGGCATCACACCGAGCCGCACGAGAACGACCCGGAGGTCCTTCGCATGGATGAACTGGCCGACCGCTTCTTCGCCGCGGTCAGCGCGGGCGATACCGCGACCCTGACCGAGCTGTACGCGCCCGACGCCCGGATCTGGCACAACGACAAGAACGCCGAGGAGACCGTCACCGAGAATCTGCGGGTGCTGCGCTGGCTCTCGCGCACGGTGGAAAACCTACGGTACGAGGATATTCGGCGTTACGTGCTGCCGGACGGCTTCGCTCAGCAGCATGTGGTGCGCGGCCATCTGCCCGGCCACGGTGAGCTGGAGGTTCCCGCGAGCCTGTTCGTGCGTGTCCGGGACGGGCGCATCACCCGGATCGACGAATACGTCGACTCGGCGGCGACGCAGCCGCTGCGCGAGGTGTCGGCGACGACCGGAGGGTACCGATGATGCCGGTCAACCGACCCGAGGGCGAAATCGCCCAATTGTGTACGCGGATGCGCACATTCATCGATGCCGAGGTCGTTCCGGCGGAGTCGGTGCTCGGTAAACAACGACAACGGCTTGACCAGCGGTCATGTCTGGTAGCGGCTCAGGCTGCGGGCGGGGTTGGTTGGTGCTTGGAGTTGTTGTCGGTCCATCGCGAGAGCAACCGTCGATCGATCCGGGCCGGTTCGGGGAACCTGTAACAGCACAAGGGGACTGCATGGCACGTGGTCCAGCGGTGCGAAAAGTCGCGCTAAGCCTCTTATCTGCGGTGATTCCTCAGCGCGACTTTTCGTGGATGTGGACTGACTCCGCGAAAAGCCGCACCTCACAACGACTCCCAGGGGGCACTTGCCGTGCGGCTGACAATGTTCAGGAGCAGTTCGTTCCTGACGAGGGCCGCCCGCACTCGGGAACTCGGATGACCAGCGCTTCCCGCGGTGGGTAGGGTGGCGACGTGGGAGGGCACGCCGATATTGGTTCGGTCACGGCGTGATGATGATCTTGCTGCGGATCCGGCCTGCTTGGCTCTTGCCGTGGACGAGAGCGAGGTCGGCCAGCCGGTGGGATCCGGTGACCTCGACGGTGAGCTCCCGGGTGTCGATGAGCTCGACGATCTTGGTGAGCTGTTCCGGGTCGTTGCGAGCGACGAAGTGGACGGCGGTGACCTGAGCGCTGGCGGCTGGCTCAACCGGTGTGGCGATCGAGACAATAACGCCGCCCGGCCGGACGAGAGGAACAAGCTCGGCGGCCGCAGCAGGCGTGATCGCGGCGAGGTTGATGACGGTGTCGACCGTGTCGTCGAGCGCGTCGGCGAGAGGGCTGCTGGTGTAGTCGATGATCTGGTCGGCGCCGTGAGCGCGGACCGCAGCGGCGCTGCGCCCGCTCGCGGTAGCGATCACTGTTGCCCCGGTGCGCCTGGCGAGTTGGACAGCGAACATGCCAACGCCTCCTCCGGCACCATTGATCAGGACTCGCTGGCCCGAGGTGAGGTGAGCGTGCTCATGCACCGCCTGATAGGCGGCGAGCGCGGCGACCGGGACTGCGGCGGCGTCGGCCAGCGCAATGGCCGCGGGTGCGATGGCCAGCACATCAGCGGGGGCGGCGACGTACTCGGCCGATGCGCCGCCGCGGTCGAGGCGGCCGATCACACGGTCGCCCACGGAGAACGAGCCGGATTCGCTTGCGGCCTGCACGACCGTGCCGGAGACATCGAAGCCGAGAATGTAAGGCAATTCCACCGGCAGCACATCGCGCAAGTACCCGGCACGGAGCGCGGCGTCGGAAGGGTTGTAGGAAGTCGCCGCGACCCGGATCAACACCTGGCCCGGGTCGGGCACCGGCAGCGGCACCTCCTCGTAGCGGATGATTCCCGCGTCGCCGTACTCGTGGATACGTGCGGCTCTCATGGTGTTGCGGAGAACGTCCATCAGCGGTTCCTGTTCCTCGAGGTCCCGCGGCCCGACCTCGTGGCCACGGTGCGATCACTTCGCCTGTGATCAACGGTAGAGAGGTAGGGAAAGGATCTCCTATGCGTCACAGTCGTCGTTTTATGCGCGATCGTCTTCGCTGCGCCCTCGGGATAGACTCACCGTGTGGACGTGCTCAGCGATGTGATCGCCATTATGCGCACGGGACGGCCACGTTCAGCACGCATCGAATGGCATGCGCCTTGGGGACAGCGCTTCCCCTCGGTCCTGGGGTCGGCGGGTTTCCAGGTGATCCTTCAGGGCTCGTGTTGGCTGACCCCCCGGGCGGCGGCGCACCCGTCGCGCTGGGTGTCGGTGACGTGCTGTTCTTCCCCCATGGGCACGGATTCGGCTTGGCCGACCGCCCGACCACGCCACTGGCCGAACCCGACTGCGATCCGCTCGAGAACGCCGATCTTTACGCCTCAGCGTCCATCGGAAAGCCCCTGCACGACAGAACCTCAACGGTGACACTCTGCGGCGGATATCGACTCGATCCCGCCCGGGCCCACCCGCTGCTGCATGACTTGCCCGATGTAGTTCACCTGCCTGCGCGCCTCGGACAACACACCGACCTGCGATGGACCGTCGACCTGCTGGCTAACGAGCTCGATCATCCTCGCCTCGGCACCGATACCATCGTGGCCGCTCTGCTCGACATTCTGCTCCTCTACATCATGCGGGCCTGGTTCGACGAGCATCCCAAGGGCAGCGCCGGCGCCGGATGGGCCGCGGCACTGGCCGACCCGGCGATCAGCGTCGCCCTGCATGCCATCCATCGCGACCCGGCCCGCCTCTGGACAGTCGCGACCCTGGCCGCAGAAGCAGGACTGTCACGCGCGGCCTTCTCCAAACGCTTCACCACCATGGTCGGCCAACCACCCCTGACCTACCTGACCTGGTGGCGTATGACGACCGCCGCACGATTGCTGCACGCATCCGATACCCCGCTCGGCCAGATAGCCACCCAGACCGGCTACACCTCCGAGTTCGCCTTCGCCAACGCCTTCAAGCGGGAGTTCGGAACCGCGCCAAACCGATACCGCCAAGCAAGGACGCGAAACGAAGGACAGCTCCCCGCCTGACCGGTGCGTTGGAGTTCTATACCGAGGGGCTGGGGCTGGAAAAGCGGATCGACTTCCCGGGTCCGAGGGACGTTTCCTCACTGTCGGCGTTCGCGATAGCCCGGTGCAGATCGTCTTGTGGTCGCATGTTGCCGTCGCGGGACCGCCGGCCGATGTGGGCCGGCACGCCGCGCCCGGTCCGCTCATCCTCGAATCCGACGATCTGCGAAAGGATTTCGAGATCCTCCGCCGGCGGGGCGTCACTTTCACACAGTCCGAACCCGAGGGCTACCCGGATCGAGGCGATGGATCCGGACGGTAACTGGATCTCGCTGCGTCAGCAGCGCAAGCCGTGACCGCCCACCCGTCCGGTCTCGTCACCGAGGTGTTCGAAGCCCAGCGCGATCGGCTGCGCACCGTCGTGTACCGCGTGCTGGGCTCGCACGCCGACGCCGAGGACGTGGTCCAGGAAGAAGCCTGGATGCGCCTCGTTCGCCAGGACGCAGCGACCATCGGCAATCCAGCGGGCTGGCTGACCACCGTGGACCGAGTATGAGATGGCGCGATGAGATCGAAGCCTCCTGCGACGACTAGCAAACCATCCTTCCGAGGGCCACTGTCGTCGTCCTTCTTCTGCATACGGTGAGGAAGGGTGCGGGCCACGTGCTTCGGTTAGCGACTGCCGGTTCGTGATTCGGTCACCTCGTCACCTTCGGGCGAGTGGTCTTCGCACCCCGATTTCCGAACCATCACACTGCCGGATCGTTTCGGCATCGAGCCGCGCCACCCGAAATCCGAATGCCCGGATTCTCGGACCACGTGGTGGCGCAACGTGTGACCGGCCTTTCGGAGGTCGCGTCATCCCCAGTGATTCTGCGACGTCCTGTCGACGTCCTGTAGGTATGGACGGATCGGCGACCACGACCGGGCCCGACCGTTCCCGCCGGATCGGCAATACCCGATGAACTGCGGATTCAATGCGTGTCGAAGCGGACTCAAACGAGGAACTGCCACAGTCTATTTGCGTATCGATCGCATCTGGAAGTGCTTCGGAGCTGTCAATAGACCCGGAGGGGAGCGAGCACCCAGGTGCCGAAGGCGTGACTGATCGTGAGGACGATCTGGTCGGGTGCGGCGCCGTCTTCGAGATAGCTTTGCAGATTGAGCAAGTTGTCGGCGGAATGGACATGAGCGAAATCGGCGACGTTGTCTACATAGGTGAGGTTGTGGTCGAGGCCGGCTGACAGGGTTATGAAGCGCAGTGCTTCGGTGTTGATGTTGTTGGTGATCACCTGCCGGATCTGGGCGCGGTCGATCTTCGCGCGTAGTAGCACGTCGTCGACGAGGCCGATCAGGGTGCGGCGGGTGAGGGCGGCGATGGCGTCGGGGTTGGTGGCGGCGCGGATGAGCTGGTTGGTGGCGGTAGCGGTGGCGAGGATTTCGATGCGGGCGGGCTCGGTGGTGACGAGGCATGATGCGGCTCCGTCGCTGACGACGGCGTTGACTCGGCGGAGCAGGCGTTGTTCGGGTGTGGTGCATGCGTCAGTGGTGACCAGCAGTATGGTGCGGGCTTCGCCGGAGGCGACGAGTGTGCGGGCGAGGTGCAGGGCGGTGCCGAAGTTGGCGCATTCGGCGGCCGATACCCCGATCGGTGTGGCGTGAGTGAGCCCGAAACGTTCGCTCAGTTGCAGGAGTTCGGTGTTCTCGATCTGGCCGAACCCGACGGTGGAAGAGGCGAGCATGAAGATGTCGATCGCCGACGGCGGGAGAGTGGACTGGTTGAGCGTCTCGGCGATGCAGACGGCGGCCATGTCGATGGGCGAGTCGCGGGCGTGCCGATAGTTGGAGAGTCCGAGTTCGTGCAGAGTATTGACCAGTCCCGGCTCGGCGGCGATAGGGTCTATTCCTGCGATGGGTCGCGGGTCCCCGGTGATGTGAGCCATCCCGGTCATGAAAACACGCATGATGTTCTGCCTTGGAAGGTGCTGTGACACGGACGGTTACTTGCATCCCGCGCCGGCGTTGCTGATGCCGTAGGCGACGAGAATGGCGTGGGGGCTGTGGAATTTGCTGATCTGCAGCGAAACAGCGGCCGGATCGGGAGAGCCGGTGTGCTGCAATAGAACCGGTTTGCCGGACGGGCGGCCATAGCTGACGGCGGTGGGGTGTCTGGTCCAGAGCTCGGCGAACTGGGGATTGGCGGCCAGGGTGTGGAGCAGAGCGCGAGCGTGGTGGCTGTTGCGGTACTGACCGATGGCAGCGCGCAGCGCGGCGACCGCATGAGGTGCTTCGTCGTCCCAGTCGACGACCAGCTCACGCGCGGCGGGCTGGAAGAACCACAGCGCCACATTGTTGCCGGCCTGACGAAGGCCGGGCAGCGCGTCGTACAGTCGGTCGCTGGCAGCGAGCACGGTCGACAGGGGTGTGGTGTAGGCGCAGAGGATGTGCGCGGCATCCAGATGGTTTAGGTGGGCGGTGAAGTGCGGTGTCGAGATCTGGCGCCGTAGTTCGTCGTCGGTCGGAAGCCGCTGGGGCGGGTTCCACAAGTCGTAGGTGTGGCGGTGCTGGGCGGGATCGAGGTCGTATCCGCGCACGATCTTGGCCAGGGTGTCGATGGTGGGAACGGACCGGCCGTGTTCGATCTTGGTCAGGTAGGCCCCACTGATCCGGGCGCGAGCGGCGGCCGTCTCGCGTGACCAGCGGCGCTCCTCGCGTAACCGATCCAACCAGAGCGGCAGGCTCTCAATCTCCACCCTCGTTGCCGCGTGGCTGCGTCGCGTGCGTCTGGGTGGGTGTGTGTTGTCTGTGTGGCCGTGTGCTCGGTTCACCCGCCTGTTTCCGTTTCTCCCCGACACCGACCCGACCGGATCTGAAATATGAATAGTCTCAGTTCTCGCGTGCATTGATTTGTGACCGATCACTGACGCGTCAGCGCTCTGTGCTGGTGCCGCTGCGATAACGGGCACTGAATTCCGCCCACGACAACGAAGGCTTCGTGGCCGCGAGAATTTTCTCGCGCTCGCGTTTCATGCATTCGGCGCGCAGCTCAGTCGCGAATTGTTGTGCGAATTCGGCCAATTCGAGGTCCTCTGCTGTGTCGGCATAGGACTTGATGAGAGCGGCGGCATCGCTGACCTGCGTCGCGATCAGGAAACCGCGGTCGGGGTCGGATACCAACTCTCGGCGCTCTGGACTCATTATTCGATTCCCTCCCGTATCGCACACCCGTGGGCGCTTTCGAACCAAACTTATTGCGTAATGGCATACTTCGACTGCGAGGCGGTCGACGCGCATATACCCCTTTGTATTTCATGACCGGCGTCACACCCGATTGTGCGGTTTCGGCCTGTATGCGCTTGCGATCTGGTTCTAGCATTGTGTGAACCATGAAGGGGGTCAACGGTTGCAGCGGCCACAACTTGTGTCCGGTGGCTCGACACGACAGGCGGGGAGGGACGACATTGACGGTACCGGCGAGGTTCAGCAACCTGGGTACATTCGTGGAAAAGCGCAGGAAACAGCTGGATTTGGACCGAATCGAGCTGGGTCGGCGGGTCGGCCTGGCAGCGGGGACGATCAAGAAGATAGAGCTCGAACAGCGCAGGCTCGTCGACGCGAATCTGCGAAAGGTGTTGGTAGCGCTTGAGGTTCAGGAGAACAACGTCCGGCTTCTGCTCTCGGCACGGGAGGGGCGGCTTCATTCCGACGACAGTGCGCCCTGTGAACAGGAGTTGCGTGCGATCGAGGCGATCACCGTTCCGGTGTTCATCCTCAACACCGTCATGGGACGGATCGTGGCCGCCAACCGGGCGTGTGAGTCCCTGATGCACCTGCGCGCCGGTGTGAGCATCTACGAGTGGCTGGTGGCCGATCCGTGGACGCGGCAGCTGCTCGGGCAGGACTGGTACACGATCGTCCACGGCGTGATCTGGGGTGCCGCACCGCTGATCGAGTGTGTGATGCCCGACGGTGAGCGGGAGCGGCTGCTTGAGGTCTGCAGCCGGGTGCCGGAATGGGAGACGATGTGGACCAAGCGCCCCGCTACCGCTGATTTCATCTACGGTGCGCGCATGACCAACCCTGGCACGGGAAACGCCCATGATTACTTGTTCACCGCGACCGAGTTGCGGTTTCCACCCCGGGTCGGGTGGTGGCAGGGCCAGCTCACCCCCGCGGATCGAGAGTTGGCGCCGATGAGTGCATGAACGGGGCCCGAAGGGGACAGGCGGATGCCTGGCGGTCTTCCCTCCGGGCCGCGTCCGCCCGTGAGACATACCGTCACGGAGGTCCAGGGCGGCGCCGCCGACAAGGTGGACCGCTGTGGCGGCGGGGTGGCAGCCTTGGTCGCGGTGTGTTCGATGGCCGCGGTGAGAACCATGTTCGCCCGGCCCGATGCCCTGGCAGCATGCCGGCTTTCAGCTGTCGCAAGTACCACGCTTCGGATTTGTGCAGAGCGCGCGCACTGACCGACGCCGGGCAGGTCGGCTAGTGCGAAGCCGCCATCGATTCCGCGGCATCATTAAAACGGATGTCGTTTCCCTGCTCATCGGTCGGCACATCACCGCCTCCTTCACACTACGAAATCAGCTGTGCGCCAGCCTCGTCCGCGCCCTTATGCCCGGCCGGCTGCGATCGATACGCCACAAACAGTCGAACCCCAGGCTCCTCGACGAGCTCGGTGACCTGCACGGTGACCAGCTCATCCTGGTCGCCCGAGCGGCGCGGGGACGGACCGACGTCGTAGGCGACCTCGATACCGCTACGCCACAGCCCAGCGAATCGGTCGCTAGCGGCGAGTTGTCGAAGAAGTCGGGCACCCTCCGGCGCATCGCGAAAGCGGCCCAGCGCCGCGCGCAGAGTCGCCACGAAGAACTCGGCCTCCTCGTCTGGATCCTGGCGACATGATTCGTCAGCCGAGGAGAATCGCCAGATGGCGAGGTTGTTGTCCGCCTGCTCCAGGCCGGGAAACAGGCTCTGGAACTGCTGATTGGCCGCCACGACATTCCACAGGGGATCGCAGAAGCCGCAGGCAATCGACCGGGCATCCCACGTCGCCAACTCCCCTCGGCGACCAGGAGTCGCTATACGTTCACGGAGCTCGTCCAGTGGAGCCAGGACTGCTGCGGGTGCCCACAAGTCGATGGTGTGGCGACGCTGGGTGGGTGAGAGTTCGTAACCGTCGATGATCTGGTCGAGGGTGTGACGGCGCGGAGTCGCGGCACCGGTCTCGACCGACTTGAGATAGGTGGCGCTGACGTGTGCGTACTGGCCGGCCAGCTCGCGGGTCAGGTCGCGGTGTTCGCGCATCACCCGTAGCCAGGGCCCGAGTGTTGGAATTCCAACCGGCACATCACCAGCCAAACGGGGCACGTCCGGTGGCTGTCGAGCGTCAGGTGAACCGGGAGTGGTGGTCATGAAACCCCCTCGAACGCCGACACTTTCGTGCCGATGAATACAGGAATTGATGGAAAGCTCTCTCCCCCGAGCGCTTTCTCGTTCATACCAGAATCCTTCGGCGGCGGCAACGAGTAACCAGCGGTCTCACTGGCGAACAGGCCCGCCCGAGCTCGACCCCACGGCCGTGTTCACTCCGTGGTGCCCACGAAGCCGGGATCGGCGGGAAAAATTTCGAGGGATACTCCGAGTATCTATTCTCGTCGCTGTCGCAGGTGAACCCGCCTCTTTGTGGAGGTAGCGCGGGTATATATAGAAACTCCATCCCTTCGACGCCTGGTGAACCGTAATTTTCCGCGTTTTGATGGTAGGGCAACTGCTCCTGCTTCGAAGGGAAATTGATTGTGGATCCGATGGTCGTTCTTTCCTGGATCGATACCGGCTCTGCGGCAGTCTCGAACGGACTGACGATCGCCGCTCAAGTGCTTTCGCTCGTCCTGCCGTTCCTCTGAGCTGCTGAAACGCCGGATCGGCGCCCCGGTCAGTCGGCGTTGACGGCGCCGGGGCGCTGATTCCACGAAACGCCGCACCATTCATTCTTTTCCTCTTTTCTCTCCCTCCGTTTGAAGGGTTTATTCGGAATGCCGAAAACAGGATTCAGAAACGCCAAGAGAAGAACCGCGACACCCTCCAAAAGGTGGGAGCGGTCACAGGCAGGCAAGCCCCGACCCACGTCGCTCGTGGTTGCCGGTGCCGTTCCGCTGCTGATCGCGCTCGCGTGCGCCGGCCCGGCGGGAGCGTCGACGGCTTCGGTCGCGGACCAGCCTGGCGTGACCAGCCCTTCCCAACCTGGCACCGCGGCACCGCCGCCCCCACCCGGGCCGCCGCCGGCGCCGGAACCTCAACCGGAACCGCCCCCCGAGCCGCAGCTGGCCTACGTCGAGCAGCCACCCGAGGTCCGCAACGGGCCCACACCGCGCCCCGAACCCGCCGACGACCCGGCACCGCCGGTGCAGGTGCAAGACCTGCATCTGCCCGAGCCGGTGGCGCCGGTCGCGCCGATTGCGCCGCCGGACAACACGATTCGTATCGGTCAGTGGCAGGCCCCGGCACCGGATTGGCTTCCACCCCAAGCACGTGACTGCATCAACAACGCCGCGGCCGGGGCGGAAGCGCAGGTCGCCACCGCTCTGGATTCGATCGGTATCCCGGCAGGGCGCTCGGACCGGGTCAGCGGCGCAACTCTTGCCGGCGCCGGGATCGGCGGCGCGGCCGGAGCGGTCGCAGCCGGCGCACCGGTGGCCGCCGCGGGCGCGGTCGTGGGCGGGCTGATCGGCGGCACCATCGGCGGAATCGCCGGTGCCGCAGTAGGAACCGTGATCCCGGTCCCAGTGGTCGGCACCGTTACCTCCGGCGTCGCGGGAACGGCGCTCGGTGCCGCGGCCGGTGCGGCAGCAGGCGCTGCCATCGCGGGTATCCCCGCAGCGGTGGCGGGCGCGTTGGCCGGCGGAACCGTCGGTGCCGGATTCGGCGCCGGAGTCGGGGTGGGCCAGCCGTGACCGACACGACTCTGACTGTGAAAGCGCTAACCACGATCGCGGTGAGCACCGCATGCGCCGCGATGGTGAGCGGTCTGGGGAGTGCCACACCGGGTGCTGCGCCGATCGGTCCCGGCTGCCCAGCCCTGTACGTGATCGGGATCCAGGGCACCGGCCAATCGGACCCCGACCCGACCGCCGACACCGGGGTCATCGGCGCACTGCTGGCCCAGGTCCAGGCCGCCGCCCCGGACCTGGTGCAACACAGCACCATTCCGTATCCAGCAGGCTTCGGTGGGATCGTTCCCGGCGGCGGATCGGCACCGTACGCAGAATCGGCGACCGAGGCACTGGACGGTCTCGAAGTAGCTGCCACCGACATCACCAGTGCCTGCCCCAGCACGTTGCTGGCGGGTGTGGCGTATTCGCAAGGTGCCCAAGCGATGGCGCAGTTCGCCCAACAGGTCGGCGCGGGCCAGGGGCCCGTTCCGCCGGACAAGATCGCAGGGATCGCGCTCTACGCAAACCCCGACCGGCTCCCGAACTCTCCGGTCATTCCCGGTCGGCCGGGACAAACCGTGCCCGACCCCGCCCCCGGCACATCGGGCGCCGGGGTCGCGACAGTGCAGCTTCTCAACCCGCCCGCGGCCGGTGGCGGTATCGCTGCCGACGGGAGCGGCTACGGGTTGCTGACCGGTCGTGTCGCTGATATTTGCACCGACGGTGACCTGGCGTGCTCGGCGCCCGACCATGCGGCCCTGCTGCGCGTCGGCGCGGAAATCCTCGCCCAGGCCGACCTGCGCGACCCGATCGCGGCCCTGACGTCGATCAACGGACTGTTCTCGACGGCGATGCGACGCGCGTGGACCACGGTGCTCGCCGAGGACTTCCACACCGACCCCGGCAACGCCGACTACCTTCCGGCAAAACCGTTGGCGCAGCGACTCATCGACGCCGCCGACCCCCGAACCCCCGCACCGGGCCCGGATCAGGTGCGGGCAGCTGCCCAGCGATGGGAGCAGATCACCGCCGCGGCGACGGCGAACCCGCTCGGCGTCGTGGCGAAGCTGGCCGGCCAACTCGTCGCGGCCTGGGGCCAGCTGGTTGCCGACAACGCCGATCTGATCAACCCGGCGGTGTGGCTGCACTACGGCGACACGGTCTCCCGCCACAACGGCTACCTCGCCAGCGGCCAACTCGCCTCCGGCCTTGCCTGGATGACCGCACTCGCACACGACGCCGCAGGACACCAGTCATGAACGACATCGGCACCGCCTTCTACACCCCGCCCACCCTGCACGACTCCATCGAGCCCGGCCGCATCCTGCGCATACGCCCCACCGACACTCCCGCGTTGATGGGGGCAGGCGCCGCGTGGCAGCTGCTCTACACCTCTACCGACACCCACGGCGAACTCGCCGCCGCCTCCGGCATCGTGATCGCCCCCGACACCGATCCCGAACTCGGGCCAGGTCCGATTATGGTGTACTGCTCCGCCTTCCACGGGCTCGGCGGCCCCTGCGCACCGTCTCGGCTGCTCGCGATCGGTGCCGAACCCGACACCGCACCGATCACCGCGGCGCTGGATCGCGGCTGGATCGTCGCTGTCCCGGACGGGGAAAACCTCGGCGTCACCGGCCAAGGCCCGCACACCTTCCTCGCCGGCCGTGCCGCGGCACACCACACCCTCGACCTCGCCCGCGCCACCGCCTCGATCCAGCAACTGAACACACAGGAATCACCAGTGGTGGCGTGGGGATATGCCGACGGCGCTCGCGCGGTCACGATCGCGGCGCAGCTGCACCGCTCCTACGCACCGGACGTGGACCTGCGCGGGATCGCGGCCGGCGCCACCATCACCGTTCCCGGCGACCTGGCGGCCCTGCTGAACACCAGTCCGTTTTCCGCGCTCGTGCTGGCCGGGCTTATCGGCTTGTCGCGCGCGTACCACCATCTGCCCCTGCGCCACGTGCTGTCTGCCGACGGCCGCCAGATCATCGCTGAGGCCGAAAACCGCAGTGCTCCAATGCTGCTCGCGCAGTATCGGCGGCCGATCGAGCAGTGGTGCGACCGGGGGCAGCCGTGGACCGATCCCACGTGGCATTACGTCCTGGCCCGCGAAACCATCCCCGTCGACCAGGTACCGAGCGTGCCGGTGCACCTCTATCACGGCGCTCGCGATGCGCTGGTGCCGATCGGACAGAGCACTCGCCTGCTGTCGGCCTACCGCGAGGCCGGGGTCGAGGTGAGCTGGCGCAACTACGACCGCGGCCACCTTGACACCGCGCACGACGCCATCACCGAAACCATCGCCCGCCTGGCCGACTACCTCGCACGATCGGGTGAGGAGTGAAAAGCGATGTGCTGCAACAACCATCGGGACATACGCCGAATCGCTCTCGCTAGCGCGCTGCGGAGGGGCACCGCTGCCGCCATCGGAGGTCTGCTCATCGCCGGTGGCAGCGCGCAGGTCGGGACCGCTGACCCGGCGGTCCCGATCGGGGACCGGTGCCCGGCATTGTTTGTGTTCGGGGTCCAGGGACCCGATGAATCGGCGCCCGACACCGCACCGACTCTGGATACCGGCGCCCTGGGCCAACTGTTCACGCCTTTGTCGGCGCACGCCGGTGACCTGATCCAGCGTCTCTACATCCCCTACGGACACGACGACACCGGCGAACCCGAGACCTACGGCCAGGCCACCACGAGCGCCGCGCACCGGCTCGAATCCGAGGGCGCCGAGGTCGTATCTCGTTGCCCGGCAACGAAGATCGCTGTCGCCGGATGGGGGCAGGGCGCGGCGGCGGTCACCGATTTCGCCCACCGCGTCGGCGACAACACCGCCACCGTCAAGGCGGATTCCATCGCTGGGATCGCGTTGCTGGCCAACCCATCGCGAGCGGGCGGCGACATCCTTCCCGGCAGTCCGAGCCAGACCACCCCGGCATCGGCACCTGGCACGACGGGGGCAGCGGTAGCGTCTATCCACTTCGCCAACACTTCAGGCGGGGACACGGGAATCGACCCCAGCGCGACTGGAAATCCGGGATTCGGGATGTTGGCCGGTCGAGTCGCCGACATCTGCACGCCAGGTGATCTGGCCTGCGACGCTCCCGCTGGTTCGCCACTGACGCACACGGTGAAAAACATTGCCGCTCAATCGAACCTCGGTGATCCGGTTGCGGCGATCTCGACCATCGCGCAAGCGTTGGCGGCCACGACCTGGAAAACCGCGATCGGCGTCGTCACCGACGACATCGCCGGCAACAGCCTGGACGAACTGAGCTACCAACCAGCCAAACCCCTGGGGCAACGCCTGGCGGAGGCATCGGACCCGAACACCCCGATGCCCGGCCCCGACGACGCGCTGGCCGCGTTGTTCCGGCTCGGCACGATCGGGCTCAACACCGTGGTGTCGGTGGCGCAGAAGGTGTTCACCCCGGCCACGATCGCCGAGCTGGCCACTGTCGGGATGGCCAACCCCGCCGCCGCGCTCGGGGTCCTCGGCGCGAAACTCGCCGGCGCTGTCGCCGACCTCGTACCGCCGCAAACAGCGCTGGGCTGGGTGAACCAGGCATTCGACGCCATCACCTCCACCGTCACCGACGACAACCAGCTCTACCAGCTGGCCACCTACACCCAATACAGCGACACCGCGGGCCACCACGCCGCCTACACCAGCAGCCCCGCCACCCCGACCGGAACACCAGCCCTCGCCGCGGTCGCCGACTGGTTCACCGCCCTGGCCCACGACCTCGCCGCCACCCACCCCACCAGCGAAACACCACTACCGACCACCACCACAACGGAGCCCACAGCCGCGACGACGTCCGGCTCCGTCCCTGAGCGGACCGGCACGGCAACCCCTCCCCCTGCCGTGCCGAGTCCTTGAACCCCTTCGGCGGAGACGGTTTCTCTGCGCCAGGGAGATCAGTTCGTTCCTCGCGGGCCGACTCCGCCGAAGGGCCCCTCACCGCCCACTCATCCACACCGAGGAGGTGAAACACCGTGCCACACAACAAATCCGCGAACGCAACGCCCCTCGCAGGCGACGAATGGCGTTGGCTCGAGCCCGACCCATCGGCAGACCAAAAGCCTGAGCCCGCACAACTGCATCCGGATGGTGACGACATCCATCGCGAACCGGCGGTCAGGGGACAGGAGTCCCCGCGACTGGGTGTGCCGTCGGCGCGGGTGTGGATAGTTGTCGGGGCGGTGGTGACTGTGGCCGCCGTGGCCGTACTGACCGGCGCACTGACGGTCGCTCACCCCGGCGGGCACACCGCGGTTCCGACACGGACCGCGGCCCCGCCCTCGAGCAACGCCGCAGCCGTCGGCGGGGCGTGCGCCGGATTGACCGGTGCCACGGTCACCGATCGAGACGGTGACCCGCGGACGGTCGCCGGGGTCGTGGCCTCGTTCGAAAACGCCTACTACCGGCTCCGAAGCGCGGACGCGGCCTTGCGGGTCGTGGCGCCGGAGGCCGGGCTGGCCGCCGATGCGCTCGCCGCCGGGATCGCCTCGATCCCGGAGGGGAGCACCTATTGCGTGGCGATCACGCCGATCGCCACCGGAAGCGCGAACGTGCATGTAGTCGAGCAACATCCCGACCGTAGCCGCACCGACTACCTCCAAGTGATCAACACCCGCACCGACGGTGCCAACCTGCTGATCACCAACATCCAAAAGCAGGCCGGACCATGACCACCGCCCTCGCCGGGCACGCCAACGGCACGCCCCCCGACGGACGACTCGACCCGACCACTGTCGCAGGACCGGACCCCGAACGTCGCGCGCCGGTGAGGAATTCAGCGTTGCCCGTGACCGGACCGTACCCTCCGCTGTTCGCGGTGCTCGGCGCCCACGGCGGTGCCGGCACCTCGACGCTGGCTCGCTGGTGGGCACACGCCGCCGACACCGGGCTCGCATGGCCAGCGGCCACCGTGACAACCCAGCGAGTAGTGGTCGCGGCCCGCGACTGCCTGCCCGGCCTGGTCGCGGCCGCGGACCGACTGCGCGAATGGCACGCCGGCCTCACACCACCTCGGGTGATCGTGGTCGGGCTGGTATTGGTGCCGCCGCGGCCCGGACGTGTCCCGCTCGCGGTGCGCCGCTACCGCAGCACCGTCGCGACGCTGGTCGGGGGCGCTGTGTGGCCGATCCGCTGGCACGACGAACTGCTCACCCACGAACTCGACGAGCTCGCCACCTATACACCGAATGATGCGCCGCCACCGCAGCGCGCCCACCTGGGCGACGCGGTCCCCGTCGACGTCTACAGGGCCGGGGCCGCGATCACCGCCTGCATCGCCGCTACCCGGCCGTTGCAACCCGATTCCACCCCTAGGAGATCGTCATGACCTCGATCGTAGACGCCAGTATGGCTGTTCTAGCACAACAGATTCCAATCACGCCGCAGCCGCCTCCGGGCTCGGAGGGGCTGACCAAGGTCGTGAACTGGCTCGCCTGGGCAGTCATGCTCGCCGGGATCGCAGCCCTCATCTACGCCGGCGGCAAATTCGGATGGGAACGCTGGCACGGCGGCGCGGTCGAAAGCCCCAAGATCGTGCTCGGCGCCCTCGTCGGCGGAATCATCGCCACCAGCGCCGGATCCATCATGACTCAAATCGTCGCCAAATAGCAGTAGTGCCAAAGTCATTCGGATTTCCGCACCTACCCGCTACCGGGCGTTACCGAATGGGCGGAATCAACCATCAAACAACGTAATCGATTCTCAGGCAGAGGAATTCATACGCATGTCCGTCACCGACACCTCCCCGTTGACCATGCCCACCAGCGACGGGCTCGTGCTGGCCGGAAATCGTTGCGGGCCGTCGTTCGCCGCCGCGACCGTTGTCTATGTGCACGGGTTGCTGTGCGACGGCAGCTGGTGGCAGCCGCTGACCGAGCAGGTGCACGACCGCCTCGACGGGCAGATCGCCCAGATCGTGTGGGACCAGCGCGGGCACGGTCGCTCCGGACGCCCCCACCGCAGCATCGAGACAACACTCGACCATCTGGCCGACGACCTCGATACGGTGCTCACCCAGGCCACCGGATCGGTCGTGCTCGTCACGCACTCGGCCGGGTCGATGATCGCTGCCGCCTACGCGCAGCGATACCCGGCTCGCGCCGCCGCACTGGCAGGGTTGGTGCTGTTCAACCCCGCCGGCGAATTCCCGGAATTCCCCGCTCTATCCAGTCATTTCACCACCGCCGCGGCACGGATCAAGGGCCTGCGCCGCGGACGGCTCGACCACGTCGCGGCCGCGGCCGCATCACTGGTCGAACGACGATTCCGCCGCACCGCGCGCCGGCTCGGCTCCAAGGCGCCGCTGGCGACCAGCGCACGGCCCGGAGATCCGCGCGTGCTGACCGACCTCATGCACGCCTACCGCCACTTCTACCTCGACCCCGACATCGCCGCCGCTCTGCGGTCGGTGCCCTCGTTCGTCATCATCGGCGACCGCGACCGCGTAGTCCCCGCCGCCCAATCCACGCGGTTCGCCGAAAAGATCTGGGCCGACCAGCAGGTAGTGCCCGACGCCGGGCACTCACTACCGCGCAGCGATCCCGACATCGCCGCCGAGACCATCGTCGCCGCGCTCGATGTCGCCTACCACGCCGACGTCGACCAACTCCTGCTCGACCAGGACGGCGAACTGGCCACCGACACCGACGGCGCGCCATGACCACCACCCGCCTCGACCCGAAAGTCCTCGCCCCGCTGACCCAGATGCTCGCCTGGCTCGCCTGGCTCGTCCTGCTGCTTGCAATCGCCCGCACCATCTGGATCGGCTGGCAGCTGGCCTGGCGACTGCACCGCGACGAAGCGATCGAAGGACTCGCCGGCGCCCTGCTCGCCGCCGTCCTCGTCGGCTCCGCCAGCGGCATCGCCGCAGCCCTCTTCCCCACCCACTGAACCCAGCCGAACGGGAGACACCCATGAACCCGGCCACCACCCACCAAGCCAGCCTCACCGCGCTGATCGGACTGCTCGGCATCGCCACCCTCACCGGCTGCACCACACCCGCCAACCACACCACCCCGCCCGCCACCTCATCACTGCCCGCAGACATCCACGCCGCACCCACCAACCTGACAACCACGGCCTACCAGGGCATCTCGCTCCCAGTGGCCGACCAAGGCCCCCACACCCTGACCGGCGCGGTCGCCGCGAGGTTCGCACACTCCCCGGCCGGGGCGGCGCTGGCCGCCATCCACGCCCTCGTCCGGATCTCCGTAGCACCCGACGATCAATGGGCCACCGTGGGGCAACAGATGCTCGCCCCCGGAGCCGGACGCGACGACTGGGCCGTGGCGCGGGCCCAAATATCGATCACCACGCCGGTCACCGGCCCGCCACCGAAGATCCTCGGCTACCGCCTCACCGGCTACACCCCGACCGGCGCTGATGCCGCGATCTACACCCAGCAACCCGACACGTCGCTGACCTGCAACACCGCCACCGTTATCTGGGCCGACGGCGACTGGAAACTACTGCTCCCCGACGGGAACCACCCCGCACCGGTCACCGCACTCAACGCGCTGCCCACCGACACGATCCTGCTCCCGATCCGATGAACACCACCACGACCCCACCGCAGAGGCGCCACCGCTGGCTCGGCCTCGCGATAGCTCTGGCCGTCCCGCTGAGCGGATGCGGTACCGACACATCTCAACCCCCATCCCCTGATCCATCCACAACGATCACCACCGCCACCACGCGGCCCTCGCTCACCGCGTCGCTGGCCCAGCCGCCGACCACAGACTTGTTCGGAAACCGTCTCGACGTCGTCGGCGACGAAGGCCGCGCCCTTCCCCAAGACCCAGCCACGCGCCCCAACCCCTCGTCGATCGACTACCTCACCGCGGCCCCAGCACGAATGACGTGGCAACGCGGATGGGGCGGTGCCGCGTTACCCGCGTCCGGTAGTGACGGCCCTGCCCGCATCGACCACGGGATCGCCTCCGGATTCGCCGACACTCCACAGGGCGCCGCGCTGGCCGCCTGCGACGCGCTCGCCCGCACCCTCGCGGCACCGGAAAGTCTGTGGGAGAACGTTGTTCGTGCCCGCTTCGTCGGTGACACCGACGCGTTCATCGCCAGGGTGACGCGCAGCCGCACTCGCACACCGGATGCCGCGCGCTATGTCACCGTCCCGGACGGCATCCGCGTCCGCGACGGCTATCGGCCGGACTTCGCCGTCGTCGACATCGCCAACCGAACCCGCGAGGGATACACCTCCACGTCCTGGCCCATGACCTACGACGGCGACTGGCGAGTGCGCCTGCCCGACGACATCGAAATGCTCTGGCAGACCGGCGATCTCATCTCTTCACTCGCCGGCTTCGGGCAATGGAGGACCACCACATGACGATATCTTCCGCTACTGGCGCACCCGCTCAGTTGCCGGACATCGTGTGCGACCTGCCCACCGGGCCCGGCGCGGTGTGCGCGTTGAAACAACTCGGCGGCAAAGCCGCCAACTCCGCCGCCAACTCCGCATTCGACAGCCTTGTCGACTCTTTGGTCAACGGCATGACATCCGGAATCAGATTCGTGATGACGTGGTGGGTCAACCTGCCGTCGCCACAGCTCGCGGCGTCTACCGGGGAGCCGGGGCCTGCCTTGGCATCGATCCGTGGCTACACCTCCGGTTTGCAGGTTCTGCTGATGATTGCGGGGATTTTGTTCGCCGCTGCCCGGCTGGCGATGGCCAAACGCGGTGGTGTCGCGGGCGAAGCGCAGGAGAGCTTTCTCATGTTCGCTCGGGCGGTGTTCGCGTCGATGATGTTCTCCGCGCTCATCACTACCGGTACGAAAGCCGGTGACGCGTTCAGCAACTGGGTGATCAACGACGCCACCGGCGGCGACCTGCGCGGCGCGGTCGAGCGGCTGGTCGACAACAACCTTCGCGATCACAGCAACCTCGGCTCCGGGGTTCTGTTCGTGCTGGCCATCCTCAGCCTGATCAGCATGCTTGTGCAGCTCGCGATGCTCGTTGTCCGCCAAGCCGTGCTGATCTTGGTCGTCGCCGCGATTCCGCTGGCCGCGGCCGCCGCCGGAACCGGGCAGGGATCGCAGGCATACAAGCGGATGCTGTCGTGGTCGCTGGCGTTCGTGCTGTGGAAACCGGTCGGCGCCCTGGTTTACGCGATCGCTTTCACCGCAGCGGGCACGAAAGCGACCGGTCAGCAACAGGATCCGCAACTGGTGCTACTGGGAATGATCCTGCTGCTGTCGGTGACGATCGTACTGCCGGCCTTGATGCGGCTGGTTACTCCCGCGGTGGCGACCCTCGGCGGCGGGGGAGGAGCGGGCGCCGCCCTCGCCGGTGGCACCCTCGGTATCGCGATGGGCTCGGCCGGCGGCGACCGGTCCGCGGCCCGCAAGATGACCGAAGGCGAAAACGCCACCAGCGGAGGCGGTGGCGGGCCCAATCCACCCCCGAGCGGCCCCTCGGCCGGCCCCGGTGGGGGCCGTCCGCTCTCTGGTGGAACAGGTGGCAGTGGTGCTTCGCCCGGAGGCGGGTCCGCGGGCGGTGGTTTCTCATCCGGTGGGTCGGCCTCCGCCGGCGCCCGTAGCCGGTCGGCGGGCGCCGCGGGGCAAGCCGGTGGCGGCTCCGGTGCGGCGAGTGGCGCGG
>NZ_BAFQ01000293.1 GCF_000308375.1 Nocardia aobensis NBRC 100429
GACGGGGTGGCGTAAACGATGGCGGATCCGCGGGTCGGCAAGAGCGAAGCAGATGTCCACCGACGCGGGATCAGGAGGCCGACTTGGGCTGGGAGAGGTCCCTGATGCCGGTGATCGCCGTGATGATGTTGTCGATCGTGGAGGTGCCCTCATCGAGGGCGGAGCTACCGGAGTCGAGCGTGGCCGAACCCGACGATGCGGAACCGGAGGATGAGCCGGAGTCGGCTGATCCCGAGCTCAGCTGGGCGGGGCCGGGAGTGGCCGAGTCGGCGGACGGGCCGGCCGCGGAGGCCATGGCTACCGGGCCGAGGAACAGGGCGGCGGCGGAGAGGGTGGCGGCAGCGAAGATCTTGCGGGAGACCATGTACAGGAGTTCCTTTCACAGATGGATAACGACGCCATCACGGCGTGCCACCAAATATATGAAAGAGAAATCTGTGAGGCCACTTTCGTTACTGTGTGAATGGTCACTGTTAACAACTGGCGAACTGCGCATTTTGCTGAGGTAACAACATTTGATCTTGCATTTTCTCGATTATTGAACGATCAAATGTCCAGGCTCTCGAATCGCGTGTCTCGCCCTGGTAGAAGGGGGTCCTGCGGCGTAATCTACGCATGGGCTGCGTTACCCGATGGAGCATATGTCGCCGGCCGCGGCTCACATCGCCCACCCGACCAAGGAATCGTGATGGCCCTCTTCATCGACGTGCACGAACATTTGCCCGAAGGCACGACGGCGCAGGACGTGGCCGCCGCGCATGCCGCCGACCAGGCGATCCAGGGAGACTACGGCGTGACGTACCAGCGCTACTGGGTCGACGAATCGAGCCACACGGCCTTCTGCCTGGTCGACGCACCGGACGCGGACACCGCAATCACCGTGCACCGCGAGGCGCACGGCCTCGTGCCCGACAGGATCTACCCGGTGGTCGAGGGCACCTGATAATCGCCGCTCGAAACGAGGTACCGATGTCCACCACCCCGCCCGGTTCCCCGGGGACTCGGCGCGATCGGCCGGCTACGGCCGCCATGCTGATGGCGGCGTACGGACTGGTCGCCTACCTGCTTTTCCTCGTCGTCTTCCTCTACGCGATCGGCTGGGTCGAGGGCCTGGTCGTACCGCGCGACATCAACGAGGGCCCCGCGGCGTCGACCGCGGTGGCGATCGTGATCGACCTGATCCTGCTGTCGATCTTCGCGGTGCAGCATTCGGCGATGGCCCGGCCCGCGTTCAAACGGGTGTGGACCCGTGTTGTCCCGGAACCGATCGAACGCTCGACCTACGTTCTGGCCGCCACCGCGGCGCTGGCGTTGATCATGTGGCAGTGGCGTCCGCTGCCGGCGGAGGTCTGGCACGTGTCGGCCACCCCGGCCCGCATCGTGCTGTACGCGGTCTCGCTGGCGGGGTGGGCTCTGGTGCTGATCGCGACCTTCGCCATCGATCACCTCGAGCTCTTCGGCGTGCGGCAGGTCCTTCGCCATCTGCGCGCGCAGCCCGACGCCGAACCGGATTTCCGCACCCCCACCCTGTACCGCACGGTCCGGCACCCGCTCTACCTGGGCTTCGTGATCGCGTTCTGGGCGGCTCCGACGATGACCGCCGGTCGGCTGCTGTTCGCGGCCGTCACCACCGGCTACATCCTTGTCGCCATCCGCTTCGAGGAGCACGACCTGGTCGGTGTGTTCGGTGATCGCTACCGCAACTACCGCCGCCAGGTCCCGATGCTCGTCCCGCATCCGCATCACGGGAGTCGCGCGCATCCGGTCGATCTGTGACGACGCGGCGGGTATTTCGGCGCGTCAGCGCCCGAAGACGTTGACCGCGATTTCGCCGCCGAGGTGATAGTCGGCGGACAGATGCAGATTGTCGCCACTCCAAAATCTGCCCGGGTCATACCAATTCGGGCGCTTCTCCGGCAGCAATCCCATTGCCTGGTAGGTCATGGCGACGATTTCCGCGCAGTAGGCGTTCTCCAGACCGGCCTCGGTTTCGCGGGTCTTCGAACGCTTCGGCAGCGGTATCCGGCCCCGAAACCACCTGCCCGCCAGCGCACTCGTGGACGGAAAGGGCATGCCGTCCAGCCGTGCCACCGTCCGCAGCGCCGCGTCCTCCATCTCGCGTGTCACCGGCCGATCCAGCTGGCGCAGCCACGCTTGCTGACCGTAGTCATTGGTCCAGCGCAGGACCGCGGCCTGCAGGTCGTGCAGCTGGGCGCCGCGATGGTGGTTGCCCGACCAGACATCGGGCAGCGCGCGGCCGAGCTCGGCATGCCAGATCAGGGCCGGCAGGTCGTCGACGACCACCGCCATACCGACGTGGTTGACCGGGCTGTTGGTCAGCCCGCGGATCGCGCGGTCGGCGCCGGAATGTCCACGGAACAGCCACAAGTCGCCCGTCCGCGTGAGTTCGACCGCTTCATCCAAACCGATACTCGAGGGCGCTTCGCGTGGCACAGCGACTAGCCTAAGCCGTATGCGGTGGTGGAAAGTACTCGGCTTGGCAGGAGCCGCGGGTGTCGCGGCGACCGGAGTGGTGATCGTGCGCTCCGAGCGCAAACGCCGTGCCTATACTCCGGATCAGGTGCGGGATCGGCTACACGCCCGTCTCGGTGATGAAGCCGAATCCATCGGCGACGGTAAGCGCTGATTCGAGCGAATCCGGCCACACCCCAACAGTTCTGGCAACCGCGCCATAGGTGATCACGCCACAGAAAATGTATGGTCGGGCCTCAGCTCGACGAAATCGCCTTTCTCACAACATAGATGGGCAGAAGGACTCTTCACGTAGTCACAACTACCGAACCGAACTCCACCACCGACACCCGATCACCTGCCACGCAGCCGGGCGGTGATGTGCCCAGGTAGTGGCCCCCGAGCCACACCCGTGAGTAAGCGCGTAAACATGGACCCTATGCCCGAATAGTGGCGCGCTGTTCAGATGGTGACCACGGTCAGCAATGCCTCGAGTCCCTTGAAGTCGTCCGGGTTGCGGGTGAACAGGGGGAGATCGTTCGCCGACGCGATAGCCGCGATCATCAGGTCCATTCGGCGTGGCTTCGGGTTGCGTTTCACTGCGACAACCAATTTCGACATGGACGTGAATCGCCGGGCGGCGGTGGAGGAGAACGGCAGTGCGTCGAAGGTGTGCTCGAATTCCAGCAGGCGTTCGGTGCGAATCGCCAACTCCTCCGCGGTTGCCGCCATGGCTGTGCCCAGCCCTAGTTCGGCGAGTGTGACTGTGCTGATGCGAAGTTCGATGGGTAGCGCGGCCTCGTCGATCAGCGGCAAGTCGATGCACACGCAGGTATCCAACAGTCCGGCTTGATGCCGAAAGCTGTTGTCCGGCTCAGTCATCGAGCCGGTCTTCGCCGAATTCGGCGTCTACTTGTGCTCGTTCCGCTGCGCTGTCGGCGTACGCGGCGAATCGGGCGAATCGTTGTTTGGCCACGGCCGCTGTGACGGTCCGCTTCGCGGTGACCGGCCGGAGTTCGCCCACGGGCCGGCCGTTGCGGGTGATGACGAAATCGTCCCCGGCCTCCAACGCGTCCATGATCCCGGCGCTACCGTTGCGCAGTTCGGCTTGGGTAATGGTCCTGGTCATCGCTTCACTATAGCAACACATGCTATGCGATGCTATCCGTCGTTTTCGGAGCCTACGACGACGAGGTCGTGGATCGGATCCGTGTGGTGCAGTTCCCCCGCTTTTGGTCATGGACGAGAAGCGATGGCCGACAACGGGCGAGCGCCGCCCGGCAGCGGCTGCCCCAGGAGGTCGTCCGGGCGGTGAACGGGTCGTTCTTTTAGATAAAGAGCCGGAGTGTTCGTCAGTAGTTTCCGCCGGGCGGATATTCGGAGAAGAACTGTTGGAGCCAGGGCGTGGCGGCGTCGAAGCCCCACCGCACGACGCCGAGTATGGCATTGCCGGTATTGATGACCACGTATCCGATGACATCGCGGTTTTGTTCGGCGAGTTGCTGAAGTGGCTGGATGATATTCGTGAACATGATGTGTCCTTCGCATCCGGACGGATGGATACTTTCAAGGCTGCCACAGTGGTCAATGGGGGACCAGGTCCTTCATCGGCGTCGGCCGGTCCGTCACAGCGGGCCCGTGTCGCGACACAGCAATATCGGTGGACATTCGCCGGCGCGACCGCTTCGTGAGCCGGTCGAGAGTGCTCAGGCCTGGGAGCGTTCGGGAGCGAATATGTCAGTGGTTTTCCCTACGCTGCGTGCATGATTCGTTCCTGGATGCGACTGCGCGAACGCCTCCGCGCACCCGCCGGTCTTCTCTCGCTCGAGCAGGCCGGCACCGATCCCGGTGGCGTGAACAGTCGCCGGTCGTCCGGCGGCCCGCTGCTCGGAGCGCAGCTGCACGACGGCAGGTCCTCGTCGGTGGGGAGCGTGTGAGCAAGTGCGCAGGCTCGATGGCGAGGTGCATGTTCACTACAGCCAGATCTACGTCGAGAGCGACCCCGAGAGCGTCGGCCCGGACATGCAGGAAGCGTTCGCCGGGCAGAGCGCAGGACTGTGCGGTGCTGCGATACCCGGCGCCCTGTGGCTGATGACCGGGCTGCACACCGGCAACGTCGGCTTCACCGCCGAAGTGCGCGGCCAAGCTCCACCGCTCGATCCCGCATGGGAGGACGTCGTGGAGGTCTCTTTCCGCCCGGTGTCGGCTCACAGTTGGCTGATGCAGTGGGCCGGTGAGGCTTGCTGGGAACTGGACCTGGAAGAGATCGACTACCGGGTGCGGTACTGCGCGCAGGGTATGGACCAGGCGCACCAGAAGGACACCAGACTCGATGACGAGCCACTGCTGGACCGTTACCTCCTGCAATTTTGGCCTGCGCCGCCCGAGCCGGACCGAGTGGTGCGGCAGACCGCAGAGATCGCCGCCTACTGGCACAACTATGCCCGCAGCCAACCGTCTCCCACACCGGAATAAGGTGGGGCTCCCTATCGCACCCTGATCACTGCACCTCGCGTCCGCGCAGCGCGAGCACGCCTGGCCCGGCCAGCTCATCGAGATAGGCGGTGCGGCCGGCCATGGCCATGGTCAACGCGATCGTCGTTCCGGTGACCAGAGGGCCGGTTCCGGCAGTGAACGGGCCGTCGGTCGCTTCGAGACGGAGTCCGTCGATCATGCTGCGGCTGGGCACCGCGAAGTCGCGGCTCGCGTAGAACTTCGCCACTTCGGTGGCGGCCTCGACAGGTGGTTCGCGCAGTATTCCCAGCGGTCGTCGGATGTCCTGAGCGTGGACGATCACCTCTCCGAGCCATGCCGCGGTGTGTCCGAACGGGGTAGTGGTGCTGGTGACGATTCTGCGGAACCGATCCAAAGTCTCGGCTGGGGTGCTGCCGCGATGCTCGGCCAGCCGCCGAGCGTTGTGTTCGTCGAAGTCGAAGCGGGCGCCGACGACACTGACCAGCCAGCGCAACCGCCCGGTGCTCGCGGCCGCGGTCAGGTGTGCGACGACCTCCTCGACCGTCCAGCGACCGCACAGCGATTGCCGGGCCCATTGGTGGTCGTCCAGCTCGGCGAGATCGTCCGCCAGAGCCGCCCGTTCGGCGTGGGCCATGGCCCAGAGAGCGTCGCGAGAAATGACATCCGACACCGGAAACCTCCAATTCGAGCCGGCCGGGCACACCGATGAGTAGCTGCACGGGCCATGGCACTGCCGCGCCACATTCGTGGATCCCCAGTGCAGACGACGTCGGTCCCGCGAACTCATCGGTCGCCCTGGAACGCAGCCGAGCCCGCGTCACCGACCACCCATCCCCGACATCGCGATCCCACGCACGAACGACTTCTGTGCGAACGCGTAGATCACCAGCATCGGGGTCACCATCAGGATGGACGTCGCCATGAGGATCGGCCAGTTGGTTTCGTATTGGCCCTGCAGGCGCACCAATCCCAATGTGAGCGTGGAGATTTCGTCGCGCTGGATCATGACCAAGGGCCACAGGAAATCGTTCCAGACCGTCACCCAGGTGAGTACCGCGAGTACCATCACCGCGGGCCGGGCGTGTGGCAGCAGCACCCGCCAGTACGTCTGCCAGACCGAGCAGCCGTCGAGGATGGCCGCCTCCTCCAATTCGACCGGCAGGGTGATGAAGAACTGGCGCATCAGGTAGGTGCCGAACGCGCTGCCGAACAGGCCCGGCACGATCATGGCCAGGGGACTGTCCACCCAGCCGAAGGTGCGCATGAGGATGAACTGGGGGATGACCGTGACGGTCGTCGGCACCATCAGGGTGGCGAGGTAGGCGACGAACAAGACGTCGCGGCCCTTGAACGGCAAGCGGGCGAAGGCATATCCGGCCAGTGAACAGAAGAACACCTGGCCCGCGGTCACGCAGCCGGCGTAGAGGACGGTGTTGAAGAAGATCCGGCCGAACGGCATCAGGTCGAAGATGTCGCGGTAGTTCGACCATGCCAGGTGGGCCGGGACGATGCTGGTGTCGGAGATGTTGCCCTGCTTCTTCAGCGAACTCGACAGTGCCCACAGCAGCGGGAACAGCGCGCACCACGCCATCACGACGAGCGCCAGGTACAGCAGCATGCCGCGCCCGGTACGGCGGAGAACGGCACGATTCGCGGTCGCTGTCGCCACCTAGGCCTCGCTTTCGTAGGCGTCGCCGCGGGTGAGTCGCAGTTGCAGCAGCGTCAGCACCAGCAGGATCGCGAAGATCACCCAGGCGAGGGCGCAGGCGTAGCCGATGTCGTCGAAGGAGAAAGCGTTCTGGTACAGCATGATTCCGAGCACATAGGTGCCGGTTTCGGGACCGCCCTTGCCGCCGGTGAGGACGTAGGCCTGATCGAACACCTGGAACGAGTTGATGAACGTGATGACGAAGGAGAACACCAGCGCGGGACGGATCAGCGGCACGGTGATCGAGCGGAACCGGCGCACCGCTCCGGCGCCGTCGATCCGGGCGGCCTCGTAGACATCGGTCGGGATGCCCTGCATCGCGGCGAGCAGAACGATGGTGGCGAAGGGGACGCTCTTCCACACACTGACCAGGCACAATGAGAACATCGACCACGCGGGGTCGGTGAGCCACGGGACCGGTCCGATGCCGATCCACCCGAGCGTGGTGTTGAGCACGCCGTAATCGGTGCTGAAGGTGAGCCGCCACACCACCGCCATCGCGACCGTCGAAGCGACCAGCGGCATGAACATGATGCTGCGAAAGATCCCGATACCCCTGAGTTTCCGGTTCAAGGCCGCCGCGACGACGAGACCGATGACGATGGTCGGGATCAGCGTGCCGGCGGTGAAGATCACCGTATTGCGCAGGGCCACCCAGAACAGCGGGTCGTGCGCGAAGAGCCGGCGAAAATTGTCGAAGCCGATGAACGTCGGCGAACTGAACAGATCCCATCGGTGCAGACTCAGGTACAGCGTGAACACCAGGGGGAACGCCATGAACACCGCCACCGCGATCAGGTTGGGCGCGATGAACATTCGGCCCGCGGCAGCCTTGCGCCGGCGCAGCGCGGAACGTCGTGGTGTGCCGACGCTCGCTGTGCCCGGTGATGTGGGGGACACCCACGCTCGGTCGGCCCAGCGAGCCGCTGCGCGATTGTCGCTCACTGTGCCTCCAAGAGATCGTTGATCTGTCCGGCGAGGCCCGCCTTGAACCACTCCGCGGAGGCGGCGCCGCGGAACACGTGGTCGTATCCCTGTTCGATGACCGCGTCGACGCGGGGCCACGCGGGCGTGACCGGCAGGTTGTTGGCGTGATCGCCGCCGTGGAACACCTCGAGGTTGTGCACTCTCTCGTGCGCCTGCGCGAACCCATCGGAGGCGAGGGCCGACTTCAATGCGGGGACGAACAGTCCCGACTTCGCGATGACCGCCTGACCGACGGGCCCGGTGGCGAATTTGACGAATTCCCAGGCCTGTTCCTTGCGCGGGCTGTCGGCCGCGATGGACAGGCCGGTGGTGCCGATATCGGAGCGAGCGGCGGTACCGCGCGGTCCGACCGGCAACACCGTGACGTCGAAGTCGAGGTCTGGCTGAGCGGTGTAGGCGCTGTACATCCAATGCCCGGACAACGCCATCGCAGCCTTGCCCTGGGCGAACATATCCGATGACGAAAGCGATTGCTGGAATTCGATTTTCGGCATCACCCGGTGCCGGGTGGACAGGTCGGTGTAGAACTGGACGCCCTCGATGAAGGCGTCGTTGTCGATATTGGTGTGGGTCGGGTCGATGGACGGGGTGAACCATTCCACGCCGTTGTTCATGCCGAAACAACTGGCGGAGTAGTAGACGGTCCAGGGATCCACGAATCCCCACTGGGTGACGTCGCCGGAGCTGTCGCGTTTGGTCAGCGCCTGTGCCGCGTCGAGGAATTCGTCGAAACTCCAGGCGTCCTCCCAGCGTGCGGGCGGCGGTGGGAGCTTGGCGTCGGCGAAGAGTTTCTTGTTGTAGTACAGGAAGATTCCGGCCCACTGCTCCGGTAGCGCGTGCTGCGCGTTCTTGTAGCGGAAGGTGTTGTACAGCGCCGTCGAGCTGTCCTTCTTCAGCTCGGCCGCATACGCCGGGTCCTTGTCGAGGATCGTGTCGAGGTTTTCGAAGATGCCGCGTTCGGCGAGGAAGGAATAGGACAGGTCCCACGACATCAGTACGTCCGGACACTTGCCGCCCGCGCAGTAGGTGAGGATCTGGGTCTGCGGATCGGGGCCGGACATCTGAGTCCGGATATTGATGTCCGGATGCAGCTTGCGGAACTCGTCGATGATCGTCAGCCGGACCTTCGCCTCATCGGGTTTGGCCTGGAAGAAGAAGGTGAGCGCATCGTCGTCGTGGTTACCGCAGCCGGTCATCGAGGATGCGGCCGCTACCGCCCCGGCCGCCGCCGCGCCGCGCAGAAGTGTGCGCCGGTCGAACCTCCGAGACGATGCCACCCACGCCCCCCGTTCGGTTACAGCAAGCGAATTTCTTTGCAGACGAACGTAATACCGCAGGGGCCTATCCGTCCGGAAAACACACGAGAGACCGTCGAACGCACCTCTGTCTCCTGACCGAGTCGGACCAGCCGCAATAAGGGACCTGCTGGACAAAAACTGGTCCACCCCCTCGACGTCCGCGCGCGGCATACTGGAGACACAGCGCCGACTTCGGGAGTATCGAGATGGCAACCAACGGGCCGTTCGGGATCGATCCGGAAGAGTTCGAGCGCGCTCTGCGCGAGGCCGAAGTCGAGCTGCGCGACCTGCTCGGAAAGGCCGCCGGATACCTCGACCGCACCACCGTGAACTCGCTGACGTCACTGTTCGGTCAGTTCGTACAGCCGGAGCGGACGCGATCGCCGGAACCGGACGATACGACGACCGGGGAGACCGGCAGCGGCGTCTGGGCCGTCTACAGCGTCGACGACGCCGGCGAGGCCCGGGTCGAGCAGGTATTCCCGACCGAGCTCGAGGCGTTGCGCGCGCACCGCGACAACACCGACGAACGCCGTAAGGTGCGTTTCCTGCCCTACGGCGTCCCCACCAGCGTGCTCGACCAGACCTGAGTGCGCTGACCCGAGAGATGTCGCGGTTCGCGCACTGTGCGGACGCGATGAATGCTTACTTGTGCGATCAACCGGAGAGCTCCCCGGGTACCTGGATGCCGAAAAATAGGTACGGGCATAGGTAGATCTCCCGTCGCTGATCGTGTGTCGGCGAAGCAGGCTGTGGGGAACAGATCGCACACTATCGCTCGGGGTCACCATGAATGCACAGCAGCGGCAGAGAAGTCGTTCCGGCGCGATCCGCAGTGCACGAGGGGCGCACTCGCCACGACCGCGGACGCTGGACGAGACGAAATCACGGCAGAGGGCCGATTACGATTCGTTCTGGGTCCGCTCGGCGCTGAGTCAGCTGGAGTTTCTGGTGTCCGGCAGGTCGATCGGCGCGGAAACGAAGTCGATGGTCGAATTCGCCATCCGGTGGGCGCCGTTCGGCGGTGCGAGTTCCGGGGATCTCCTCGTGACCTTCGGAGTCGAACGCCGGCGGTTCCTCGAATTGCTCGCCGAAGGGCTGCGGGCGCGGCGATCCGACGACTCCGAGGAGCAATGGCTCGAGCGGAGGCTGGCAGACGCGTTGGCGGCGGCGTGGTCCGTCGACGGCGGCGCCTCGACCGGAGCCCGGCAGTGCTGACCCTCGCCGAGCGCACTCGGCTGCTGTCCCACGACGATGTGCATGTGCGAATCTGGTTGGGCCGAACGGCCTTCGACTATCGGGCGACGGTCGCGGCGGCGGTCAACCTGGTTCACGACTGCCGTCGAAAGCGGTGGTGTGCGATCGAAGTATTTCTGCACAGGATCGAGGAATCACTACCCGAAACGCGCTTGCCGAATGAACGATTGTTTCTGGACCCGCAACCACTTCGGCAGTACGGGTAGTCGGAATTCGGGTGCTCGGCGGTCCACGTCGCACTGTCACGCTCGGGTTTTGTGTGGCAGCGCCGCGTTCGCCAGGGCGAGGGCTTGGGGGTCCTCATCGGGTTGGCCGGTGCCGGTGGCGATCAGGTCGTGCAGGCTCGTGTCGATGTAGAACGACCAGCCCTTGCGGCAGGCGTCGAAGCATTCGAAGGCCGGGGTGAGACCGACGTGGGTGAAGCGGAGTTCGGTGGTGTCGGTGCGGCGGCTGATCTCGAAACGAATCGTGGTGCCGTTCCATTCGGTTCGGTCGTCGACGAGGGTGAGCCGGGCATCGAGGACGCGCCAGACCACGCGTTCGTGAGCAACGACCTCGGTGACCTCGATGGTGGCGCGATGTACGCCCGGGACCTCGTACGTGAAGATGTCTCCGGGCCTTTCGCTGCGTCCGGTGAGAGTTTTCGACCACCAGCCGCGCACGTCGAGCACGGCGTCGAAGAACGTTTCGGGGGTTCGGTCCACGGCGAAGGTCGTCGAGAAATTCTGCTCGGTCATGGGTTTCTCCCTGAAGGGTGGATGAATCGGTCGTGATATTCAACCGATGGGTTGACAGTAGGCGTGCGCAGGCGGAATAGTCAACCATGTGGTTGAGAATTCGTCGGAACAGCTCGACGTGGTGTTCCATGCGCTGTCGGACTCCACGCGCCGCTCGATGCTGCGCACTCTGGCGCGGCGTCAGTGCAGTGTGGGTGAGCTCGCGGCCCCGTTCGACATCTCACTCGCGGCCGCGTCCAAGCACATCAAGGTGCTCGAGCGGGCCGGGCTGGTGCGACGCAGCGTGCGCGGGCGCACACATCTGTGCCGGCTCGATCCGCGCCCGCTGCGAGAGTGTGCCGACTGGGTGAACTTCTACGAGCGCTTCTGGAGTGAGAGTCTCGACGCTCTGGAAGCCGCGCTGCTACAGGAGGATTCGCGAGATGAGTGACTACGGCGAGGTCGTCGAGCCGGGCACGGTTCGCATCGAACGATTACTGCCCGGACCGATCGAACGGGTGTGGGCCTACCTGACCGACGTCGACAAGCGCGCGACCTGGCTGGCCGGCGGCCTGCTCGAACAGGCCACCGGCGGCCGGGTCGAACATATCTTCCGGATAGTTCAACTCACCGGCGAGGGTGATCCCGCCGAGGTGGCCGACCGCAGGCACGGCGAGGTGCTCGAATGGCAGCCCCCGCATCGGCTGCGCCACACCTGGAGCACCGGCGGCGGCCTCGCCGACTCGGACGTGACCTTCGCGCTCGAGCAGGTCGCCGACAAGGTCCGGCTGACCGTCACCCACCGCCGGATCCCGGCTCGCGGCGAAATGCTCGATATCGCCGCAGGCTGGCACACCCACCTGGACATCCTGCAAGCCAGGCTCGCGACATCTCCACCCGATGCCTTCTGGCCGAAGTTCCATTCCCTTCGCGCGGAATACGAATCGCTGCTCCCGCCGGAATCGTCGGATCGTGGCTGATCTCGGCGGCCAGGCCGTGACCCGACGAACGACCCACCCGCGGTTGTGCCACGAGGCCGTAACCACCTTTGTCGCAACACATGTGGTGCGAGCGAACCGGTCGAGCGGTGGCACACTGTCGAGCTGGTTTCGTACCGGCGCGCCCAGCGAGGAGCTCAACGGCGTCCTCCGGGTGGGCGATGCGAGTCCGCACGAGATCGAGCGGTTGCGAACGCTGGTCGACGGCGTGCCCGCGAGCTGGCATTTCTGGCGAGACGTCGATTCGCCGGAGATTCCGCACCTTCTGCGCCGGAAGGGGTTGGCGCTGTTCGAAACCGAACCGCTGATGATGCTCGCCGATCCGGACCGAATCACGCACGGGGAACGCGAAGAGCCGGAGCGAATCGAGGCCGTGACCGATGATGGCGGCCTCGCCGAGTGGGCGGGGCTCTGGTCGGGTGCGACCGACACCGCTGCCCTCGTGGCCGGCCTGCGCCAAGGTGTGGAGCGAGGCTCCACCCGCTACGTGCTCTGGCGTGAAGGCGGCGAGGTGCTCGGCTGTGCCGCAGTCGTGAGCTGCGCCGCAGGCGCATCGCTCGAACATATCGTGACCCGAGCCGATCGTCGTGGACAGGGCATCGGCAGCGCGCTCACGCGGCACGCTCTGATCCTCGCGCTCGAAGCGGGTGCTCGCCGGGTCGTACTCACCGCCTCGCCGGACGGTGAAGGGATCTACCGCCGCCTCGGCTTCGTCACCGTCGGATATGTCGAGCGCTATGCGTGATCGGCGGTCCGGCCGGGACCTGGGCCTGCGTCGCGCTGTTCATCATCGAGGGAGGGTTCGGCTGCCGCGATGAGCAGGTTGTCGGCCAGATCTCCGAGGAACCGGAGCAGGAATCGCTTCCACAGCCATCCGGTGCACGGGATGCGTTCGATGAACTCGCCCGACCATCGCACGGTCGTGGTGCCGTCGTCGTGGGGAGTGAACTCGACCCGGGCGTGGTAGTCACGGACCGGCCAGCGGGTCAGTATTCGGTAGGCGTGGACGTCGGGGCGATCGTCGACGGTGATCTGCTCGGGGGTCTGGACTCGCGGTGTGCCCATCAGCCGCACCCGCCCGACGATGTCGTCGCCGACCCCGGTTTCTCCGTCGCGCCAGGTCGCGTAGGTGATCAGCGGGCCGGCCCATCGGGGCCAGCCCTCGGCGTCGCGTATCAGGTCGAACATCGCCTCGGGTGCGGCGGGCCCGCGACGATCCAGCTGGTAGGTGAACTTTCGGCCGAACATGCCGGCTCCTCTCCGTGTCAACCGACCGAAATATAACAGAAGGATGTTCTATTATTGGTGCATTCCGGGTGCTCGGTCCGGGTGGGAGAGGTGCGATGACAGGTGAGAGTTTTCAGCGAGCGCGTACCGCTGCGCAGCGTGCCGAGCGGGTGCATGCTGTCTTGGCGGCCACCCGGGCGCTGCTGGCAACCGTCGACGTGACATCGCTGTCGTTGGGGGCGATCTCGCGCGAAGCGAACTTGGCGAGCTCGAACGTATTGCGCTACTTCGGCTCTCGCGAAGCCTTGCTGCTCGATCTCATGGACGTGGAGTACCGCACATGGACCCCGCAACTGGAGACGACAGTGCGACAGCATCGCGGACCGCTCGACGTCGATCAGGTGGCGGCGATCGTCGCCGGTGATCTGGCCGAGCGTCCGATCCTCGCGCGGCTCATCGCCGCCTCGGCGGAATTGCTGCAGTATCCGATGCCGGAAGCGGCACGCGAGCGGTGCCGCGAGCAAGGACGTCACAACCGAAACGAGCTGGCCCGCGTCCTCACCGCAGCCCTCGGCATCGAACTGCGAGCCCCCGACCAGGCGTACCTGGTCGCGGGATTCCACGCCGTTGTCACGGCGGTATCGGCATGGTCGAACCAGCCGGCGTTCCCCGTCGAGACCACCGGTGCGATCCGTGAATTGCTTGCCATCCAACTACAGGGCCTGATCTGCCGCCGCGCGGGTGGACATGGGGCACACGATCGCCGTCGATGACATGTGGCACAGGTGGGCCGACTCGCGAAGTCGCTCCGGCGACCGGCGCCGCCGCGGCCGAAACACTCGAATAATCGCTGGTAGAGGCGCTGTCCATGTAGGATGGCGTACTGGTTGGTCGATATGTGTGGTGCCGCGGCCGGAGTCCGGCCGTGCCGACGACGGATATTTCGCTGACGAGGAAAGGCTCGCATGCAGATACCGGCCGCGCGAATCCTGTTCACCGACGATGACCGAGACGAAATCGCCCGCCGCGTCTCCACGGCGCTGAGCACCGGCGCACTGACCCTCGGGCCCAATACGAGAGAGTTCGAAGCCGATTTCGCCGCTGCGCACGGTGCGCCCTACGCCGTGGCCGTGAGCAGCGGAACCGCCGCGCTGGAGATCATCCTGCGCAGTATCGATGTGGCCGGGCGCGACGTCGTCGTGCCGGCGAATACTTTCGCGGCCACGGGATTTTCGGTGCTGCGCGCCGGTGGCAACCCGGTCTTCGCCGATGTCGACCGCGATACGTTCGCACTGTCGCCCGAGACCGTGGCGGCCGCCCTGAGCCCCGACACCGCGGCCGTCGTGCTCGTCCATATCGGTGGACTGGTCTCGCCCGATGCGGCGGCACTGCGGGCGCTGTGTGACGAACGCGGGATCGCCCTGGTCGAGGATGCGGCGCATGCGCACGGCTGCGGCTATGGCGGCCGGTTCGCCGGTTCGTTCGGAGTGGCGGGCGCGTTCTCGTTCTATCCGACCAAGGTGCTCACCAGCGGTGAGGGCGGCATGATCGTGACCGGGGACGAGCGAATCCGCGACGAAGCGGTGATCCACCGC
This sequence comes from Nocardia aobensis NBRC 100429, assembly GCF_000308375.1. Lineage (GTDB taxonomy): Bacteria > Actinomycetota > Actinomycetes > Mycobacteriales > Mycobacteriaceae > Nocardia > Nocardia aobensis. The sequence goes on from NZ_BAFQ01000293.1 coordinate 14,734, forward strand.
GATCAGGGGAAGGCCGGCTTTCTCGGCAACGTCCACATCCGCGAGGGCTATGCCTGGCGGATGAGCGAGCTCCACGCCGCGGTCGGTCTGGTCCACCTGCGTCACCTCCCCGACTTTCTCCGGGTACGCCACGCCGCGGCGCGACGCTACGACGCGGCAATCGACGCCATGGACGGATTCGAGCGGCTCGTCGTCGGCCCCGAAGGGCGCAGCAACTATTACAAATACATCGTGCTGCCCACCGACGACATCGACCGGGCGCAGTTCAAGAAGGCGGTCAAGGAGCGCTTCGAGGTGTCGTTGAGCGGTGAGGTGTACGAGGCGCCGCTGCACCGGCAACCGGTGTTCGAGCGCTACGCCCGCCGCCGGCTCGAGGTCGCCGACGACATCTGTGCCCGCCACCTCTGCCTGCCGCTGCATTCGGACATGACCGATGCCGAGGTCGACCACGTGCTGGCGGCGCTGCGCGAGGTCCGAGACACGCTGACGGGAGGCTGAACACTTATGCGGATCGGAGTGACAGGCGGCTCCGGCTTCATCGGAGCCCATGTGATTCGCCGGCTCGCCGAGTCCGGGCACACCGTGTACGCCCTGGATACGGTGGCCCCGTCGAGACCGGACCCCCGTGCGCAGTTCCGCCGGCTGGACGTCCTCGACTCGGCTGCCGTCCTCGACGCGTCGTCGGATCTCGAGGTGATCTTCCACTTGGCCGGGATGTCGAATGTCGATGTCGCGCAACATGATCCGCTGCGCACGGTCCGGTTGAACGTGGACGGCACCGCCCATGTTCTGGAAGCGGTGCGGGTCCACGGCCTGCGCCGAATGGTGTTCGCGAGCACGGTCTGGGTGTACGGCGCCGCCTACGACATCTCCGGCGGGACCGAGCCGCTGACGGAGGCGGCGCCGATGGCGCCGGCCAAGGCCGGCCACATCTACACCTCGACCAAGATCGCGGCGGAAACCCTGATCCACAGCTACGCCGAGACCTACGAGGTGCCGTTCACGATCCTGCGCTACGGCGTGCCGTACGGGCCCGGCATGCGAGACGAACTCGTACTGGCCCGATTCGTCCGCAGAGCCCTCGCGGGGGAACCCCTGACCATCGCCGGGGACGGTAAACAGTTCCGCAACTACGTATTCGTCGAGGATCTCGCCGACGCGCATGCGCTGGTGCTCGACGACGCTGCCGAAAACCAGGTGATAGCGCTGGAAGGAAACGAGCGCGTGAGTGTCCTCGACATGGCGGAGGCGGTCCAAGCGCGTTTCCCCGGCACCACGATCGAACACGTTCCGGCGCGGCCCGGCGACTTCCGGGGCATCGACGTGTCGAACGCACTGGCGCGGACACTGGTCGGATGGCGGCCCACGACCTCGTTCCAGGACGGTGTCCGCCGGTACGTCGAGTGGTATCTGGCGGAGCATCCCGACACGGCAGCCGCACACGGAAACGGGTAGCCATGGCGACGCCCTCCGCGCTGCTGCTGTCCGGCTCGCTCGGCATGGGACACGACGTGATGGCCGAAGCGTGCGCGGTGTCGCTGCGCCGGCGTGGCTGGACGACCGACACCGTCGACAGCATGCGCATGATGGGGCACCGTCGAGGTGGGCTCGGGGAAGGGGTGTTTCGTGGCATGCTCGCCGTGCCGGGCCTGTACGACGCCTTCCACTTCGGGCAACTGCGTTCCGGAGGCCGGCTGGCGCGGTTCATCGACGCGGCATCGTGCCGTTACCTCGTGCCCGCCCTCGACGAACGGCTGCGTGAACGGCCGGTCGAGTTGCTGGTGTCGGTGTTCGCGACCGGCGCCGCCGCCGCCGGCCGCATCAAGGAGCGCCATCCCGATGTCGTGAACGCGGTGTTCTGCACCGACACCTGTCCCCATCGCTTGTGGGTCCACGACAACACCGATCTATACCTGGTCACCTCCGATCCGGCGGCCCGCTACATCCGGCGCTTCGATCCGGACGCGGAGATCGCGGTGGTGCCCGCGCCGGTGCGCCCGCAGTTCTACCTGGCGCCGACGCAGGCCGAGGCGCGGGAGGCGCTGGGCGTGCCTCCGGATGCGGAGTGCGTGTTGCTCATATCGGGGGCCTGGGGTATCGGCCCGCTGGTCGAGGCGGCCGACCTGATCGCGCGCGCAGGCGTCCATGTGCTCGCGGTGGCGGGCCGCAATGCCGGACTGGAATCCCGGTTGCGATCGCTGGCCGCGGCGACGGACCGGGTCGTCCCGTTCGGTTTCACCGACGAGATCCCCACGCTGATGGCCGCTGCCGATCTCGTCGTCACCTCGTCGGGCGACACCTGCGCGGAGGCGAGAGTCATCGGCCGGGACCTGTTGCTGCTCGACGTCGTGCCCGGACACGGCCGGGAAAACCTTCACCAGGAGCTCGTGCGCGGCGGCGCCGCGGTCACGTCCGCGCAGCCGGAGGCGATCCGGCGTTCCGTTTCGGCGTGTCTGCAGCGGGTGGAACCATCGTCGCCTCGGGTCGCCGTCGAGCCCACGGCGTGGGAGGAAGCCTTCGGTGCCGTGCTGGAACGGGTCGGGCCGGCCGGCTGGGCGGCGCCCGCGCCGTGAATCAGTCGCTGACCCACGGATTGCCCGCGGTGGTCGTGGCCGCGGCACTGTACGGTTGCGCGCCGGTGGTGCAGGCCGCGGCGGCACGGCAGACCGCCCCGGGCGGCGGCCTGGGGCTCGCGCTGTTGGCCCGGCTGGCCGTGCGGCCCCTGTGGCTGCTCGGATTGACTTGTGAGATAGGCGGTTTCGCGGCCGAGGCATACGCGTTCTCGATCGCGCCGGCGACGCTGGTCGCGCCCTTGCTGACCCTGGATATGGTGTTCCTGGTCGTGCTGGCCCGGCGCGGGCTCGGTGAGCGGCTGGCCGCCGTGGGCCGGTACGGGATCGTCGCGATGGTGCTCGGCACCGGTCTGATGGCGTATGCGTTCGCCGGCGAATCATCCCTCGGTTCCCCGGCTTCGGACGGACAGATGGTGCTGTTCGCCGTCGTGGGCGCGGTGGCCGCGGGAGCCGGGGCGGTCGCCGGGGATCTCGGGTCGAGAACCGGCCGGGCATGGGTCGCCGCGCTCGGTTTCGGCGCCGCGGCCGGAATCGCCTACGGCATCGCGACGGTCGCGACACGGCAGTTCGGATTGACCTTCGATGTCCACGACCCCTGGCGGCTGCTCGCCACCCCGACACCGTATGTGCTGGCAGTGTGCTCGCTGCTCGCGATCAGCCTGCTCCAGCGCGGACTGCAGGCGGGCGCGGCCGTGCTCACCTTCCCGGTCACCAGCGTCGTGTCCTCGCTCGTTCCCGTCGTGCTCGGGATCACCGTGCTCGGTGACGAGGTACCCGCTGGCCGGGCGGGTGCCGCCTTCGCGGTCGCGTTGGTGGCGATATCCGTCGGTGTGACATGTCTCGGTCGCGACCGCGCGGCGGCCGCGCGCGGCATCGAGGCGGACACCGACCTGACCACGAGGAGTGCAGGGTGACCTGGCTCGTGACCGGTGGCGGCGGTTATATCGGATCGCACGTGGTGCGCGCTCTGCTCGCGGCCGGACGGCCCGTGGTCGTCCTCGACGACTTCTCGACCGGCCGCCGTGCCGTGATCCCCGACGACGTCGCGACGGTCGCGGCGTCGATCACCGATTTCGCGGCCGTGACCGCCGTCCTGCGCGACTACGAGATCACCGGTGTCGCCCACCTCGCCGGCCGGAAGTCCGCGGTGGACTCGGTGACCCATCCGCTCGAGTACTACGAGCAGAACACGGGTGGCACGCGCACCCTGCTCGCCGCGATGCATGCCACCGGCGTCGAGCATCTCGTATTCTCCTCCAGCGCAGCGGTATACGGTTCGCAGACCGGTGACGGATCGGTCGGCGAACACGCACCGCCGCGCCCGATCAACCCCTACGGGCGCAGCAAACTCGCCTGCGAGTGGATCGTCGCCGACGCCGCCGCGGAATTCGACAGGCTGAACTCGACCGTTCTGCGCTATTTCAACGTCGCCGGGGCGGGCGGCCCCGGGCTCGGTGACCGGAATGCGACGGGGCTGGTACCCAATGTCCTGCAAGCGATTTCGTCCGGTCGCCCCCCGGTCGTCTTCGGTGCCGACTACCCGACGCCGGACGGATCCTGTGTCCGCGACTTCGTGCACGTGCTCGACGTCGCGAACGCACACGTCAGTGCGGCCGAACGGCTCGAGTGTGGACAGCCGGGTACTTCGGTCTACAACGTCGGAACCGGGCGCGGGTACTCGGTATTCGAAATTCTCGTTGCCGCCCGCGCGGTGACCGGCGAACGATTCCGCCATCTCGTCGGCGACCGACGGCCGGGGGACCCGCCCCGGGTGATCGCCGACATCGCGAGGATCGGCGACGAACTGGGGTGGCGGGCGCGGCTGGGACTGGCGGAGATGCTGGGCAGCGAATGGGAAGCCCGGTGTGGTGTGCGAGGCGGGCTGACGGGCGCATGAAATCCGCTGTCGCGCACGTGGCGACCGCCGGTGCCGGTGCGGTCCTGCTGAATGCCCTCCCATCGGTCACGGCGATCTCGACGGTTCGCACCCGCCTGACCCCCGGCCTGTCCGGACACTCGGAGACCGGCACAGTCGCACTGACCTTCGACGACGGCCCGGATCCGGAATCGACGCCGGCCATCCTCGACGCACTGGCCGCCGCGCGCGTGCACGCGACGTTCTTTCTGCTCGGCTCGATGCTCGAGCGGGCGCCTGCGCTCGGCGCGGAGATCGTCGCCGCCGGGCACGAGGTGGCGGTGCACGGGTGGAGTCACCGCTGCCTGCTGGCGCGCGGGCCCGTATCGACGTACCGCGACATCGCCCGCGGGTATGACCTGATCACGGAGGCGACGGGGAGCAGGCCGCGGCACTATCGACCGCCGTACGGGATACTCTCGGCCGCGGCGCTGGCCACGGCCCGGCGGCTGGAACTGACGCCGGTGCTGTGGACGGCGTGCGGGAAGGACTGGGTGCGGACCGCTACGCCGGACACCGTGGCACACCGGGTGGTCCGCGAACTTCGGCCCGGTGCCACCGTCCTGCTACACGACTCCGACTGCACATCGGCATCCGGCGCGTGTCGCGCGACCCTCGGCGCGATCCCGCGGATCGTGGACGAATGCGCCGAGCGTGGCCTGGTCGTCGGCTCTCTCGCGGAGCGGACGCATACCGCTCGGCATGCTCCGCGCAGCCGCACCGGGTAGCCCGATCGCTGGGACTCACCTCGCCGGCACGGCCCGGTGTCAGGCGTCTTCGAGGGCTTCGCCGATCTCGTGGGCCACGCGGTTGTGTTGATTCTCCGCGAGCCAGTGGCCGCCGGCCAGCACCAGCGCGACCGGCCATTCGATGATCTCCGCGGCGGCCAGGGCGCCGAGTGCGCCGTAGTAGGCCAGCTGTTCGGGGCGGGGGACCGGTACTCGGCCGAGCAGGGGAAGTTCCACCGCGAAACTGTGCGCGGCCATGACCTTGTCGACCGCGTTCCGGTGGCTGGTGTGCGTTTCGTCGGCCATATGTTGCCTCCCGGTCATGTGATATTCGGGGTCTCGACGCCTGGGTTCGGCACAGTGTCCATCGTGAGGACCTCTGATGTAGGCGGCCGGGATCCGCTGACGGGCGCACTGACGCAGGTGCTGACCGTCCCGCTGCGCGAGTTGTACGCGGTGTTGTGGCGCCTGGGCGTGATCGACGTCGTCGGCGAATCATCACGCTGATCGCCCCACGCTACGCCTGAGCCGACACCGCCGCGGGCTAAGCCTTGCTCGGTACGTGCCGCGATCCGGTCGCGGTCTCCCCGGCGGGGGGCTTCCCCTCGTCGTCGCTGGGGAGGGCCGGTCGCTCACCGGGCGCCTGCTGCTCGTCACGCGCGGCAGGAGCATCGGTCGCGGATGCCGGTCGCTGGTCCGGGTGCGAAATGAGCTTCCGGATCACGAGTGCGGTGCCACCCACGCCCAACAGCACAGGCCAGTCCACGACTCCCGTAGCTCCGATCGCGGCCAGCGTGAGCGCGGCCGCCGGCGTCGAATGACTGCCGCTGCTCAGTCCGCTGCGCACGCCGGACACGACGCCCTGCATGCCGCCGAGAACACCGTTGACCGCAGCGCCGCCCACCGCCCCGGCCGCGGATGTGGTCGCATCGGCCGTCCACGAAATTGCTTTTACCCCACCCTCGAGAAGGTCCATCGTCACTCCCTTGAGTTCACCTTGTGGACATCTGCGAGCAAGCTGCAGTCTACTCGTGGCGTGGGGTCGCGCCGGGGGCGGCGACCGAGATGAAACATGCGCCGGCACTCCCCGCGACGGCGTGCCTCGTCCGGTCGAGTGCCGACGGACCCTTGTGGTCGATGCGGCGGCGGGCGGAGAATTGGCGTGTGTAGTCCGGACTCTCGAGGAAGAATTGCGATGTCTCGAAGGATTGGTCTTGCCGTCGCGGCGGCCGTCACCACGTTGACCTTGGGAGCCGCCGCCCCCGCTATCGCCTCGGCCGCGGCGCCCGCGACCGACCGGCCGGCGACCAGTGACACAGCTGCTCAGGCGACGCAGATTCAGTGGCTTTCCGTGTGTCTGAACCTTCCGGCCGGATCGGCGAGCGTCAGCTTCTGCATCTAGCGCGGGACGTGTGGCGGGCACCGGTTGCGCCGGTGCCGGTGGAAACGTGTCACCGTCGCGGTGGATGATCTAGTCGCGGGTGGGAGGGCGCACCTGGCGATCCGCTCCGACCGCGGCTCGAATTCTGGTGACGAGGTCGTCGAGTCGCCGCTGATGCGAACCCTCCCAGTAGATCCGGTGGCAATCCCGGCATTCTCTGAAAGTGTCGTAGTACTTGCGGGTGAGTGGTTCGAGCCTGTCGATGACGTCCCGTTCGGCCACGTCGGTCAGCAGGCCCCCGCAGGGCAGGCAGCGGCTGAACGGTATCAGCCGGTCGGCCAGATCGAGCCGGCGGATCACCTCGACGAGCTGATCGAAGGGCCGGTTCGAGCGCACGAAGACGCCGTGGGTCACATTGCGGCGCTTCAGGAGTCCGCGGTCGCGGGTGAGGATGATCCGGTGTTCGTCGGCGGCGGCCGTTGCCAGCGCGGCATCGTCGGTGTCCGAGGGGATTCGGGCGTCGAGGCCCATCAACCGCATGAGCCGGGCGAGCCCGCCGAGATTGACGTCCACGATGAAACGCGGATCGCGCAGCGGGCGGGGACGGACCCGCGTGGACGGCCCGATGTCGAGGGTCTCGAACACCGGGTAGGCGGCGAGCCGATCGCCCGGCCGCGGGTGGTGACCGAAATCGACGGATTCACCGTTCACCAGCATGAGGTCGACCTCGGTATGCGGGATGCCCGCGGCCTCGACGATGTCTTTCACGGTCTGATGCGGACGGATCGGACGCCGCTGCGCGACGTACCGTGCGCCCGGCGGCACGAAGTCGTTCAGCTCGGCATACACCCGCAGCTCGACACTCGCGGTCATGCGGTCATTGTCGTCCTGCTCCGGGACGCGACGCGATTACCAGGTGTAGATATGGCCCGGTGACCACAGTCCGCTGTGGGTCTCCTGGGTGACCGCCGGGTTCGCCGGGACCGCCGAGGGATCGATGGGCGTGAGGCGTTGCAGTTCGCCCCAATCCTGGTCCCAGTCGAAGGCGAGGTAGGTGGCCAGGGTCTGCGAGCGCAGCAATTGCTGACTCCAGCCCAGCGGACCGCCGCCCGCGTGGCTTTCCCACATCGTGGTGTCGGCCGCGCCCAGGCGGTTGGGCAGGATGCGCCAGTCCGGTACCTGGGCGATGCCGTCCTTGTGGTCGAAGGGACGCTGACACGGGAACTGCAGGCCCACGGCCCAGTCCAGGAGCACCGGTTGCTTCGAGCCGACCAGGTCGTTGAGGGTGTGCGTCTTCGGTATGCGCGGGGGAGTCAGCGCCACCCAGCGCTGTGGATCGAGGTTGTGATCCTTGGCCACGATGCGGATCACGTTGGCGGCGGCGGGTATTCGGTCCAAGGGGACTCGCAGGTTCCGCCACGACGGCGCCGGGCCGATGTCGATCGGGGTCACCCGTCCGAGTGCGTGTGCGCTGGTCGGGGAGTCGGTGCTGCCGTATTCGATCTCCACCGGCTCACCACCGACATATCCGTTGTTCGGACCCACCGCCTGGATGCGCCCCGCCGCGGCGATCGAGACGATGTCGCTGCGGTCGTGCTGGGCGGGCAGGCGGTACCAGCCGGTGACGAGATCGGCGGGCTGCTCCTCGCCGTAGGTGCCGAGTTCCGGCGTGGTCGCCGCATCGAGCCCGTACGGCAGTGGGGCGCCGCCGGTCTGGGTGGCCGACTCGCCGGTACCGGGTTTGTCGCCGAAGGATTTGGCGATGCTGCTGGTCTCCTCCTTCTCATCGGGAGACATGACGTCACCGACGCCGTCGGGCACGAATCCGCGCGCACCGGAGGTGAAGGTGGAGAACTGGTCGCCGACCAGCGGCTGCATCATCGAGGCGTTGGGATCGGTTTCGACCAGGACCTTGTTGGCCAATCCGCACGGATTGCCCACTACCGCATGGATATTCGAGGATGCCAGCGAGAATCCCGGATATTGCGCCACCGCGCCCGCGGTGAACGAGAACACCTCGAACACCACCAGGATCGCCGCGGCCGCCATCAGTGGCGGGAACTTCGCCAGGCGCCACGCGCGCGGCGAAACCCGGTGCGGGATGCCGGGTTTGGGCGCCCGCACATGCCACCAGATCGCCAGCAGCAGGCACAGCGCGGCGATGATCAGGAAGATCTTGCTGAACCCGATGCCGAGAACGGCAGGGGGCTCGTTCCACCACGGGACGCCGAAACTCGATACCCACCACCACTGGTTGACGCTGGTGAAGATCTGCGCCATCGCCAGCGCCACCACCGCCGCGAACAGGGCGCGGTTGCGTGGTGAACGCATCACCCGGGGCCCCACCGCGACCGCGGTGAGGACCGCCACCGATCCCGCCAGCCCGGCGTACACCCCGTTGTGATGGGTGAATTTCGTCGGGCAGGTCGCCATCAGCACCATGGCCCCGAAGGTCACACCGAGCAGCCGCCGCGCCGGTCCGGGCGCGGTGAACGGAATGCGGCCGCCCTTGCGCAGCAGAACGAAGACGCAGACCAGCAGGCTCAGCCACATCGCGACCATGCCGAAGCGGCGGGCGATGGAACCGTCGGCCGACGGCATGAACAGCCACTGGTAGTTCAGGTAGTCGTTGTACCAGGGGTCCGAGGGGCCGACGAGGTTGTGCACGCGCTGCATCTCGAACATCGCCGAGAGCGGTTCGACGGCGAAAGCGAAGGCCAGCACCAGCATTCCGGCCGCGGCCAGCGGCGCGAGCAGCGCCCCGTACGCCCGGATCCAGGCGGCGGCCGGCACCGGGGTTCCGTGCCGGGCACCGGCGAGTTCACGCGCTCGCGGAACACCGAATCCGACGGCCGAACGCAGTCCCGCCAGCAGCGGCGCCAGACAGATGATCCCCGAGGGCGCGGCGGTGAAACTGAACGCGGCGATCAGGATCGCGAGGGCATACGGCAGCAGCCGGTGCGTCGCGATGGCGCGCTCCACGAGGCACCAGGTGAGCAGTACGCAGACGGCGACGACCGGCTCGGGCCGCAGCCCGTTGTTGTAGGGCAGCCACACGGCCAGGAACGCCAGCGCGCCCGTCCACACCGCCACCTTGTCGTGGCGCACGGCCACACCGAGCCGCGGGATCACCTCCCGGCTCAGCGCCAGCCAGGTGACCACGGCCGCCAGCAGCGTCGGCAGCCGCATCCACGGGCTCGCGACGCTGATCTCCGACATGTGCGCGATGATGTCGTACGGCGGCGTGCCGACCGGGTTCTCCGGAACGCCGAAGAACCGGAAGTAGTTGGCCATATATCCCGACACCAGCGAGGTCCGTGCCATCCCGAACTGATAGCCGTCGTCGGAGGTGGTGGCCCCGATGAAATGCCACACCAGCAGCGTGGCGAAGACGACGAGGTCGACGCCGGTGAACGTGCGCCACCGCTGCGGAAGCAGCCGCCTCGAACGCCGGCCGTCGGTGCGGTCCAGCCGGTACAGCGCCGCCAGCGCGACCAGCGTGAACACGACCGCCAGAACTTCGGCCGCGCGTTTGAGGACGGTCGGCGTCACCGAGAACCGGCTGTCGACCTGCGCGACGACCTTGACGCCCTCGGCCTTGGGGAGGTCGCTGAAGATGCCGACCACCTGGGGCCGCCAGTCACCCGGCGGCAAGGTGGCGGCCTCGATATCCGATCCGGTGATACCGACCTTGGTCGACGACATATCGGCGTGCACGGTCAAGGTGCCGTCGGCTATCGCATCGATCGGTGTGGTGAGCAGCGACTGATTGCGCAACACGACCTCGAGTTGCGCGGCCTTACCGTCCTGTGCCGGTCGCACGCGCGCGACGAACCCGTACTTCTCGAGTTGCGGCGCTCCGGCGGGCAACGTCGACGCCAGCACGCCGCCGTGCGCGCTCAGCTGCGTCATCGACCGGCCGGGAATGGTGGCATCGAAGGTCAGCGGCGCGTAGGTGACCAGCGGCGCGTCGACACTGCGGGCAGAGTCCTGTTGCGGCCACGACAGCGTGGTGTGGTCCACCTTCACCGGCAGCAGCGGCACCGCGACGGCGCACAACGCGCCCAGCAGCCCGGCGAGGAACGCTATCGGTCCGGCCCAATCGCCGCGCTGTCTACCCGAGGCCCTGGGTGTCGCGCCTGCAGTAGGCGCACCGTCCGCCCTCACCATCGTGTCGACCACGGTCGCCGATGCTAGCGTGACGCTTCTGTTATCCGGTATTTCGTCTGTTGTTCTCAGTCTGCGCTCAGGATCTGCGGCCGAGTCGACGGCGGGTTCCGAGGGCGCGGACGCCTCCGGTCGGCGAGTTGCGCGCGGGCCGACATCGCCCGCTGATCGGACGGTCGATTCAGGTCGGCGACAACGGCTTTCACGGGGCGCTCTCACTCACCCGCGGTTGCTTAACTCACGTAACTATTCGGCGGGGTATTCCGATCGATAAGGAGTGCGGGTTGTGGCGACCTGCTCGATCCACGGTCTGCAGACATCGATCGTGGGTAACACGCTCTCGGACGGGAGGAGACGCGGTGTTGCTGTATCTGATGATTGTCGTCGTGGCCACGGTCGGTTCCGCCGCCCTGGCGGCGTACGGAACTTATGTCGGAACTCATCGCTCGACGAGGCGGCGAGAACGCCTTTCGATGCCCGCGCGGACCCATGTCGCGGGCGGATATGCCGTACGGGTTCGCACCTGCCGTTCCCTGGGCGGAAGGCCGGTCGGAAGCCGTTCGTAGTCGCCGCGCCGGCCGCGGTAGCGGTATTGGCATTCTCTTTTTTCGCAAGTACCGTATTCATCAGTGGGTGACATGGTCGCCCGGCGTAGCGGCGGGTTGGAGGTCTTCGTGCGTGTCGGAGTGATGATCGGACCGGAGAAGGGGGATTCCGCGCGCAAGCTGAGCCGGATGCTCGACGACGTCGCCTGGGCCGAGGATGCCGGGCTCGACACCGCGTGGATTCCGCAGATTCCCAGCGATTTCGACGCGCTGATCACCGTCGCGGCAATGGGGTTGCGGACTCGCCGCATAGAATTGGGGACCGCCGTGGTGCCGCTGCAGGCGCAACATCCGATCGCGCTGGCCCGCCAGGCGGTGTCGGCGCAGGCCGCCGCGGGTGGGCGGCTGGCGCTGGGGGTGGGCCCCTCGCATCACTGGATCGTGCGTGACATGCTCGGCTTGCCGTACGAGCGTCCGGCGGCCTACACCCGTGACTATCTGGATGTGCTGGTGGCGGGACTCGCCGGCCCGGGCGCGGTCGACGTGGAGAACGACACATTCACCGTGCACAATCCGCTCGATCTGGGCCCGGTCGCTCCGGTGCCGGTGCTGGTGGCCGCGCTCGGACCGGTGATGTTGCGCATCGCGGGAGAGCGGGCCGACGGAACGATTCTGTGGATGGCCGACGAACGCGCGATCGCCGATCATGTGACGCCCAAGATCACCCGGGCCGCGGCCGATGCGGGCCGGAAACCGCCGCGCATCGTGGCGGGGCTGCCGGTCTGCCTGTGCCGGGCGGGAGAGGTCGAGGAGGCGAAGGCGCGGGCCAATCGCATTCTCGGCGAAGCGGAGATCTCGCCCAACTATCAGCGCCTGCTCGAACAGGGGGACGCCCGCGACGTCGGTGACATCTGCGTCGCCGGTGACGAGGCCGCCATCGCCGCCGGACTGCGCCGTTTCGCGGAGGCGGGCGCCACCGATGTCTCGATCCGGCTGCTGCCGATCGGCGAGAGCCGCGACGAACTGATCGCATCGAAGCGCCGCACCCGGGAGATGATCGCGGAACTGGCCCGGGAATTACGATGAGCGCCAACGCTTCTCCGGCGCTCGGCTCGGACCCGCGGACCGTAGCTTCACCGCAGCGCAGCTCCGCCGGCCCGCTGGCTGGGATTCGCATTCTCGAGGTCGGCACCATGCTCGCCGGTCCGTACGCGACGATGATGCTCGCGGACCTGGGCGCCGAGGTCACCAAGCTGGAACCGGCCGGCGGCGACATCTCCCGGCAGGTCGGCGACAGCTACTTCGCGAGCCTGAACCGCGGCAAGCGCAGTATCCGGCTCGATCCCGGCAGTGTGGACGGCCGGGCGCGCCTGGGTGAGCTGGTCGCGAATTCGCATGCGCTGCTGGTGAATTTGAAACCGTCCGCGATCCACCGGCTCGGTCTGACCTATGCGTCGCTGCGGGAATTCAACCCGGCCGTCGTCTGCGTCGCGATCACCGGATTCGGCCTCTACGGTGGCGACGATCCGGCCTTCGACTACATCGTGCAGGCCGCCACGGGGGTCGCGGCGCTCACCGGCGATCCGGACGGACCGCCGACCCTGCCCGGCTATTCCTCCGCCGACAACTCCACCGGCCTGACCGCGGCGCTGGGTCTGCTCGCGCAGATCGTGTCCGGACGTGGCGGTCAGGTGGACGTCTGCCTGCGCGATGTGATGTTGTCGCAATTGAACTATCACGCGGCGGCCTACCTCAACGAGGACAAGCGCCCGCAGCGGCGTCCGTTCGGCGCGCACTCGTATTACGTTCCGGCGCAGCTGTTTCCGACCGCCGACGGTTACCTGGCGCTGTTCGTCACGCATGATCGCTTCTGGAAGACCTTCGCCGCCGAGGCCGGGGTGACGGGATTCGACACCATGGCCGAACGCGTATCCCGTCGAGCCGAGGTGCTCGCCGCGGTGACCGCCGCGCTGGCCCGCGACGATGCCCGAAGCTGGGAGGCGCGACTGCGCCCACTGGGCATTCCCGCCGCGGCGGTGCGCACGCTGCCCGAAGCGCTCGACGCCACTCCCGAAGTGGTGGCCGAGGCGGGGACCTACCGGCTGGTGGCCTCGCCCATCCGAATCGACGGTTACACACCGGAATACGGCCCGCCGCCCCGGCTGGGTGAGCACGACAGTCCGGAGCCGGTGACTTGATCCGGTAACGGGCCGACGGCACCGTCCCTCACATCGCCCTCGCCACCGGGCGGGAACCGAGGCGGCCGACCGAGGGCGACCGCCGGCGTCGGGCGCTCATTCGTAATGGACGGTCACCGACTCGCTATCCGGTACCGCCTGGCAGGTGAGGACATACCCGTCCTCGACCTCGTCGTCGGCGAGGGCGTCGTTCACCCGCATCGTGGCGCTGCCCTCGCTGAGCCGGGCCATACACGTGGCGCAGTTGCCGGATTCGCAGGAGAACGGCGGGGTCAGGCCCGCGCGGCGGGCACTTTCCAGCAGTGTCTCGCCGGCGTGGCGCGCGACCGTGGCCTTCCTGCGGTTGAGGAAGATCGTGACGGTGCCACCGGGGGTGCCGGATTCGGTCGCGGGCGTGGCTTTCTCGAGGGCGGCGAGTTCGGGAACCGGTGCGCCGAAGCGTTCGCTGAAGACCACCCCCGGGCCGGGAAGCGCCCCCTCCACCATTTCCATGAATTTCTCCGGCCCGCATACATAGCTGTCGGCGTGACCGTCCGCGCCGACGAACTCACGCACCGCCGCGGGATCGAGTAGTCCGGCCGCGCTGTCGAGATGCCGGACCACCTGGAGCCGGCCGCGATAGCGCTCCGCCAGCTCGAGCAGCGTGGTGCCGAAGATGACCGACTCGGCGTCGCGGTCCGCGCACAGCAGTCGCACCTGCCGCGCGGTGGTGGCCAGCGCGCTCTTGGTCAGCGACAACACCGGCGTGATCCCGCTGCCGCCGCTGAACCCCAGGAGCGGAACCTCGGTGTCGCGCAGGCAGAATCGGCCGGTGGGCCGGCCCATGTCGATCTCGTCGCCCTCGGACACGGTGTCCAGCAACCAGTTCGAGACCTTGCCGCCCGGAACCCGTTTGACCGTGGTCATCAGTTCGGCGTCGGTTTCCGGTGCGCTGGACATCGAATAGGACCGGTACAGCTCGATGCCGTCGACCCGGACCCGGAAGGTGCAGAACTGTCCGGCGCGATAGGTGAGCGGGCCGTCGTGCGGGGCCAGCACGAAGGTCCGCGCATCGGCGCACTCCTTCATGATCCGGGTCACGGTCGCGGGCCGGAACATCGGGGGACTCGCCATGGAACGCCTCTCCTGGTATTAAGATTCTTATACAAAGAGAATAGCGTTCTCCTCAACGAGATGGGATTTTCTCATGACCGAGCCGACGGCGATCGTGTTCGACGATCGGCACTACAGCCTGTCGCAGCTCGACGAGCTGGCCGGCGGACTCGCGTGGACGCTGCGCGATCGCGGGGCCCGGGCGGGCAGCCGGATCGCCGTGATGTCGTCCAACCGCCCGGAATTCGTCCTCGCGGTGCTGGCCGCGTGGAAGCTCGGCGCGGCCGTGGTCCTGCTGAGCCCGGCGTGGCGGCGAGCCGAGGCCGAGCACGCGCTCGCGATCACCACCCCGGGATTCGCGATCGGTGACCATCCCGTACTGGCCGAACTGATGCCCATGCTCGATCTCGACGAACCGATCACGCCCAGTCGCGAAGAATTCGACCCGCCGGATCCGAAATCGGATGCGGTGCTGGTGTTCAGCTCCGGCACGACCGGCCTGCCGAAGGCGGTGCGCCACACCCACGCCTCGTTCGACGCCGCGGTGCGCGACTGGCAGCAGGTGCTCGAGCTGGGTAGCGACGACCGAATCCAGATCCTGACCCCGCCGTCCCATATCCTCGGCCTGCTCAACATCGTCACCGCGCTGCGCGTCGGCGCCTGGATGCGGCTGCATCGCCGCTTCGATCCGGAGTCGATGCTGCGCAGCATCGAACGCGACCGGATCACCGTGGAGATGGCGGTGGCACCGATCGCGCTGGCCATCGCCTCGCATCCGGAGTTGGAATCGTTCGACCTGTCCTCGCTGCGCTACATCATGTGGGGCGCGACGCCGGTGACGGTGAGTGTGGCCGAAACCGTCACCCGCCGCACGGGCGTGCGCTGGCTGCCGGCCTACGGCGCCACCGAATTGCCGGTGCTGGCCTGCAATCCGATCGAGGGCGCCCGGCTGGACACGGTGGGACGGGCCGCGCCCGGGGTGTGCCTGCGGACGGTGTCGCTCGACGACGGAAAACCGTTGCCGCCCGGGGAGATCGGGGAACTCCAGGCGCGGTCGCCGTCGCTGATGGCGGGCTATCTGCCCGACGGCGCCGACGCGGGGGCCGTGGTGGACGGCTGGTATCGCACCGGCGACGTCGGCTGGATCGACACCGACGGCTGGGTCCGCATCACCGACCGGGTGAAGGAGATGATCAAGGTCCGCGGCTTCCAGGTCGCGCCCGCCGAAATCGAATCCGTCCTGCACGGGCATCCGGCGGTCGCCGACTGCGCGGTCTTCGGCGTGGCCGACGGCGCCGACGGCGAGGCGATCGTCGCCGCGGTGTCGGCCGCCGCGCCGGTCACCGCGGAGGAGTTGTCCGCGCTGGTCGCCGATCGCCTGGCCGGATACAAGCGGTTGCGCCGGGTGGTCTTCGTCCCCGAAATCCCGCGCCTGCCGTCCGGCAAGGTGCTGCGCCGAGTTCTCGAGGAGCGCTATGGACGTCCGTCTGACCAGTGAACAGCGCCAATTACGTGATGCCGCGGCGAAATTGGCCGACGATCTGGGCCCCGGTTCGGTGGCGGACCTGGCCGATCGGGAGCGGATCACGCGGCTGGACAAGACCGTCGAGCTGACCGGATGGCGAGCCCTGCGCTCCGACGGCGCGTCGGGTGTGGAAGTGGCGATGGTGGCCGAGGAGTTCGGGCGCGGACTGGTCGATGTGGCGTTTCTGGGACCGGTGCTGGCCGATGACCTGCGCGGCCACCCCGCCGGAGACGAGGGGCGTTGGACGCTGGGAGTGCGTGGCCGCGCCGTCGACGCGGCCGGATGCGATCGAGCGGTGGTACTCGCCGACGGCCAGGTGCTGGCCGGCCGGCTGGGGTCCGCCGCACCGCTCGCGGATCCGACCCGGACGGCGGCCGGCCTCGACGGACGGCTCGAACACATCGGGGAACTGTCGGCCGATCAGGCGTCGCAATGGTTCGCGCTCGCGCTGGTCGGCACCACCGCGGATCTGCTGGGCGCCGCCCGGGGCGCGCAGCGGCTGGCCGTCGACTACGCGAAAGTCCGTGCACAGTACGGCGAGACGATCGGCTCCTATCAAGCCGTCGCGCACCTGCTCGCCGAATCGCAGGCGCTGATCGAAGGTTCGGTCAGTGTGCTGCGCTACGCCGCCTGGGGGGTGGACGAACTGGCGCCCGACGAGGCGGTGCGTGCCGCCCGCATCGCCAAGATCTACTGCGCCCGCGCCGCCCGCACCGTCTGCGAAACCGCCATCCAGGTGCACGGCGGCATCGGCAACACCTGGGAATGCCTGGCGCACATCTATCTTCGCCGCGTCCTGGTCTCGACCGAACTGTTTCCCGTCCGTCTGGAGGAGATCGCCCGTGGACTTTCGTGACTCACCGGCCGAGGCCGAATTCCGGGAACGGTTGCGCCGCTGGCTGTCCGAGGTCGCCGGCGACTTCCCGACTTCCGGGGACGAATACTGGGCCCGCCAAGGGGAGTGGCACCGCGCCCTGTACCAGGCGGGCTTCTTCGGGTCGTCGTGGCCGAAGGAGTTCGGCGGACACGATCTGCCGCCGGTCTACGACGTGATCGTCGACGAGGAACTGGCCCGCGCGGGCGCCCCGCCCCGGCCGAGTCTGGGCTATCTGATCCAGGGACTGGGCCGTCACGCCGGCAAGGACCTGCAGCAGCGATTCCTGCCCGGCATGATCGACGGCACCGAACGCTGGTGCCAGGGCTTCAGCGAACCGGGCGCCGGATCGGATCTCGCCGCACTCACCACCAGCGCCACCCTCGACGGCGACCACTACGTGATCCACGGCCACAAGATCTGGACCAGCTACTCCGATGTCGCGGACTGGTGTCTGCTACTGGCCCGCACCGATCCGCAAGCGCCACGGCACAAAGGGATTTCGGCCTTCATCGTGTCGATGAAGCAGCCGGGTGTGCAGCAGCGGCCGCTGCGCATGATCAGTGGTATCACCACCGAATTCGGTCAGGTCGGTTTCGACGGCGCCACCGTTCCCGCCGACCGGATGGTCGGCGCGCCGGGTGAAGGCTGGAAGCTGGCGATGACCGTGGTCGGTCACGAACGGGAACCGTCGACACTCGGCTATTCGGCCCGCTACGCCAAGACGGTGCGCGTGCTGGCCGACCGCGTCGACGGGCCGGTGCCCGACGAATTGACCTGGGCGGCAGTGCAATCGGAGATGCTGCGGCTGCATGTGCGGCGGCGTCTGTCCGAACAGCTGGACGGCGTCTCGCACGGCCCCGACGGCTCACTCGACAAACTGCTCATGACCTGGGTGGATCAGGCCGTCGGCCACGCCGCGCTGACCGTCGCCGGCACCGACGACGCCGACATGTTCGGCACCTACCTCTACAGCCGCGCCCAGAGCGTCATGGGCGGCACCTCGCAGATTCAGAAGAACATCATCGCCGCCCGCATACTCGGATTGGGAGCCTGACATGTACGACCTGCCCGCCGAAGTCGACGTCCGGGCCGAGGGCCCGGTTCGCATCATCACCTTGAACCGTCCCGACGCGCTCAACGCGGTCGACGACGCGCTGCACACCGGGCTGGCCCGGCTGTGGCCCCGGCTCGGTGCGGATCGGGAGGCCCGCGTCGCGGTGCTCACCGGCGCCGGGCGCGCCTTCTCCGCCGGCGGCGACTTCGCATACCTCGGCGAACTGAGCCGCGACGCCGAGTTGCGTGCGAAAACCATTGCGCACGGTCGCGATATCGTGCTCGGGATGGCGCGATGCCGGGTTCCGGTCGTGGCCGCCGTGAACGGGCCCGCCGTCGGCTTGGGCTGCAGTCTGGTCGCCCTCAGCGATATCGTCTACATCGCCGAACAGGCCTATCTGGCCGATCCGCACGTGCAGGTGGGCCTGGTGGCCGCCGACGGCGGCCCGCTGACCTGGCCGCTGCACACCAGCCTGCTGCTGGCCAAGGAGTACGCGCTGACCGGCGACCGGATCCCGGCCGAGCGGGCGCGGGAGATGGGTTTGGTCAATCACGTGGTCGCCGATCCGGTCGCCGAGGCGCGCGCCTGCGCCGAGCGGATCCTCCGGTTGCCCAGGCAGGCAGTCGAATCCACCAAACGGATATTGAACCTGCACCTCGAGCGGGCGGTGCTGGCCACGCTCGACTTCGCGCTCACCGCCGAGGATCTGACCTTCCAATCGGAGGATCTGCGTACCAATCTGGCTCGGTTGTCGGCGCCGAAGAACGGCGCGAAGAGGTAGCCGTGGCACAGGAGGGTGATTCGCAGTGGTACCTGTTCCTTCCGCAGATCCGGCTCGATATGGCCGATATCGTGGCGCGGGCCCGCGCGGCCGAGACCGGCGGATTCGACGGTATCGCCTTCATCGATCATCTGCGGGCGCCCGGCGCCGAACAGCAGCCGCTGTGGGAGGCGATGACGGTGGCCGCCTGGGTGGCCGCGCGCACCGAACGGTTGCGCATCGGTCACCTGGTGCTCTGTGATGCGCTGCGCCATCCCGCGATGCTGGCGAAACAGGCGGTGGCGCTGCAGGAGGCGAGCGGTGGCCGGTTCGAACTCGGGCTCGGTTCGGGGTCGGTGCCGAAGGAGCTGACCGATTTCGACATCGGCCACGAGGACGGCCCCGCCCGCCGGGCCCGGCTGGAACGCACACTGGCGCTGCTGCCGCGGTATTGGGCGGGCGAGGGGGACCTCGCCCTGGCACCTATGCCGACCTCGCGGATCCCGATCGTGATCGGCGGGTCCGGTCCCGCCACCATGGCGCTGGTGCGTCGCTACGCGGACTGGTGGAACCTGCCGGCCAACCAGCTCGACCGGCTGCCGCGACTGCGGGCGGAGGCGGGGTCGGCGCGCGTGTCCACCCAGCAGTTGGTGGGTTTCGTAGGCCGCGGCGCCGATCCCGGCCAGGTGCGTGCGCTGAGCCTGCGCCGATTCGGTTATCTGGCAAGCGGATTGGTGTGCGGAAAGGCCGAGGAGCTGATCGCCCACTTCGCCGCTGCCGTCGAGCAGGGCGTCGAACGGTTCTACGTCTGGTTCACCGATTTCGCGAAACCGGAGACTCTCGCCGAATTCGGTGAGGCAGTCATCGGTGGCGTGCGGGGCGCCCGGCCGTAGCGCCCGGAGGGCGCTACCGTTGTGCCAGTAGCACTTCCGACTGCTGAACCGATCCGGTGATGCCGCTCGCGTCCTGCCCGGCGAGCAGTACCGCGGCCTCCGCCATCGTTTCCGGTGGCTCGACCATCTCGGGGGGAATCCGCCGTCCGCCCCCGCCCGCCTGCCAACCCTCGGTGAGAACCACTCGCGAGGGGCACAGGCAGTTCACCGCGACATTGTCCGCACGCAGATCGGCCGCCAGCCCCAGATACATGCGTTCCACCGCGGCCTTGGATATCCAATAGGCGTTGGCGCCGCGATCGAGCATGCCGACACCAGTGGTCGTGATGGCGATCATCGAACCGCCACCACGGGCGCGCAGCAGCGGAATCGCGGCCCGGGTGACATGGAAGACGCCGGTGAGGTTGACGTCCAGGCAGCGCTGCCAGCGCGCGTCCGGGGTGGATTCGATCGGGCTCAGCGCGAGGACTCCGGCATTCGCGACGACGATGTCGATTCCGCCGAATGCGGAAATCGTTGCCGCCAGAGCAGTGTCGACCGATTCGGCGTCGGTGACGTCGCACGCCACCGGCAGGGCCCGGCCGCCGGATGCGGTGATGCGCTGCGCCACCGAGTGGATGGTTCCGGGTAACCGCCCTGGTTCCCGCGAGCGAGCGGCGACGGCCACCTCGGCCCCCGCCGCCGCCAGACCGTGTGCGATCGCGGCGCCGATACCACGGCTGGCGCCCGCCACGAACGCGACTTTGCCCGTCAGAGCGGTCATTTGGGCGGAAAGCGCAGCGCGCCGTCGAGGCGGATGACCTCACCGTTGAGGTAATCGTTCTCCACGATGGACTGCACCAGTTGCGCGTATTCCGGGGACCGGCCCATCCGCTTGGGATGCGGAACCTGTTTGCCCCAATAGGTTTCCAGCTGATCGGCCGCCTTACCGTAGGCCGGGGTGTTGAACGTGCCGGGTGCGATGGTCACCACCCGGATACCCAGCGGCGACAGGTCGCGTGCGGCGACCAGGGTCATGCCGACCACGCCGCCCTTGGCCGCCGAATACGGCAACTGCCCGATCTGGCCCTCGTAGGCGGCGATCGAGGCGGTGTTGACGATGACACCGCGCCGGCCCTCCTCTTCCGGCTCCGACTGCGCGATCGCCGCGGCCGAGAGCCGCAGCACGTTGAACACGGCGGTGAGATAGAACTCGATCGTGGTGCGGAAGCCGTCCAGCGCGAGCGGGCTGCCGTCCTTGCCGACCAATCGGCCGCCGCTGGCCGGTCCGCCGTGCGCGTCCACCGAGATGCGCAGCGGGCCCAGCGATCGCGCCTCGGCGATCGCCGCCTGCACCGACTCCTCGCTGGTGGCATCGGTGTGCACATAGCGGATACCGAGTTCGGCGGCGAGCTCCTTGCCCTTGTCGTCGGCGACGTCGGCCACCACCACCCTGGCTCCCGCGGCGTGCAGCCGTCGCACGGTCGCCTCGCCCAGTCCGCCGGTTCCGCCCACCACGATCGCGGAGCTACCGCTGATCTCCATGACACTGCCCTCTCTTGAAATCAACACTCTCTTACTGAGAGAATAATGTTCTCATGAACATTAGCATGATCCTCGAGATGGCGGCCTCGGCCGGAAACCGGCCGGTGATCACCGTCGACGGCCGATCTCTCACGGCGGCGCAGCTGCTACGGCTGGCGCGCCGCGCGGCCGCGGACTTCGCCGACAGTTCGGCGGTGCTGTATCTGGGCGCGAACCACCTGGCCTATCCGGTGGCGCTGTTCGGCGCGGTCCTGGCCGCGGTGCCGTTCGTGCCGCTGAACTATCGACTCGGCGAACACCAGCTGTCGGCACTGCTGGCACGGCATCCGGGTGCGCGGGTGCTGCGCCCCGAGGATCTGGACGCCCTGGTGGAAATCGATGCGGCACAGCCCGATCCGGAACCGCAGCCGGCACCGTGGGACGGTGAGGCGGTGGCCGCGATCATCTACACCAGCGGCACCACCTCCGAACCCAAGGCGGCGCTGCTGCGGCACCGGCATCTGATGGCCTACCTGCTGAACACGATGGAATTCGGCGCGGCCGCGGAATCCGACGCCGCCCTGGTGTCGGTGCCGCCCTACCACATCGCCGGCCTCACCAACCTGCTGTCCAATCTCTACAGCGGCCGCCGGGTGGTGTATCTGCCCGCGTTCGACCCGCAGCGATGGCTGGACACTGTTCGGGCCGAACGGATCACGCACGCCATGCTGGTGCCGACCATGCTGGCCCGCATCGTCACCGCGGCCGACAATGCCGCCGCGGACACACCGACACTGGCGAGCCTGGCCTACGGCGGTTCGCGGATGCCGCGACCGGTACTGGAGCGGGCGCTGGCGATGTTCCCCGGCACCGGCTTCGTCAATGCCTACGGCCTCACCGAAACCGCCTCCTCGGTGGCGGTGCTCGGCCCGGAGGATCACCGCGCCGCGCAGGCCGCGACCGATCCCGCGATCCGCGAGCGGCTGGGCTCCGTCGGCCGGGCGCTGCCCGGCGTCGAATTCGACATCCGCAGCGCCGCGGGAGAATCGCTGCCCATCGGGCAGACCGGCCTCGTGTTCGTGCGCGGCGAGCAGATCTCGGGGGAATACGGTGCGCGCACCGCGCTCGACGCGAACGGCTGGTTCGGCACCCGCGATCTGGGCAGGCTGGACGGCGACGGCTATCTGTTCATCGAGGGCCGCGCCGACGACACGATCATTCGCGGCGGGGAGAACATCGCGCCGGCCGAAATCGAGGACGTGCTCCTGACCCATCCCGGGATCAGCGAGGCCGCGGTGATCGGGGTGGCCGACCCGGAATGGGGGCAGCGGCTGATCGCGGTCGTGGTGGGGGCCGGTGATCCCGAAGAGATCAAGCGGTGGGTGCGCGAGCGGATGCGGTCCTCGAAGACGCCCGACGCGATCGTGTTCCGCGCCGAACTGCCCAAGACCGAAACCGGAAAACTGTTGCGCCGCAACCTCGTCGCCGAATTGGAGAGCTCCCATGCCTGAAGCCGTCATCGTGTCCGCCGTGCGGACCCCCATCGGCACCGCGCGCAAGGGCACGCTGCGTGATACCAACGCCTTCGACCTCGCCCACCACGTGGTCGCGGCGGTCGCGCGCGATATCGACCCGGGCCGGGTGGACGACGTCGTCCTCGGCGAAGGCCGCTACGGCGGCGGGGTGCTGGCTCGCCACGCGGCGGTCACGGCGGGGCTCACCACGGTGCCGGGTCTGGCCGCCAACCGGCACTGCGCGGCGGGAATGGCCGCGGTGCAGAGCGCGGCGGCCGGAATCCGCGCGGGGATGGACGAACTCGTCATCGCGGGTGGTGTGAATTCCGATTCGACCGGGCCGCGGGTGCGGTTCCGGGTCGGTGCCGACGAATGGATCGACCCGTGGGTCTCGCCGTCGCATCCGAACCGCCCGGACGCGCCGAATCTGGACATGTCGATCACCGTCGGCTGGAATACCGCCGTCAAGGCCGGAATTTCGCGCGCGGAGATGGACGCCTGGGCCTTGCGTTCGCACCGCAACGCGATCGCGGCCATCGACGAGGGCCGGTTCAAGGAGGAGATCGTCCCGATCGAAACGCCGCACGGCGAATTCTGCGTCGACGAACATCCGCGCCGCGATACCAGCCTGGAACGCCTCGCGGGACTGAAGGTGCTGCATCCGGAGATCGAGGGGTTCTCCGTCACCGCGGGTAACGCCTCCGGATCCAACGACGGCGCCGCCGCGCTGGCGATCGCCTCGGATCGGCTGGGCCTGCCGGTGCTGGGTGTCATCCGCTCGTGGGCGTCGGTGGGAGTGGACCCGGCCGACACCGGCCTGGCGCCGATCGAGGCGATCACCAAAGCGGTTGCGCGGGCGGGTATCTCACTGTCGGAGGTGAAGCTGATCGAAATCAACGAGGCCTTCGCCTCGGTTCCGCTGGCCGCGGTCAAGGCGCTGGACCTGGATCCCGAGCGGGTGAACTACAGCGGCAGCGGCTGCTCGCTGGGGCATCCCGTGGCCGCCACCGGCGCGCGCATGATCGTCACCCTGGTCCACGAATTGCGCCGTCGCGGTGGCGGATTCGGTATCGCGGCGCTGTGCGCCGGTGGCGGGATGGGATCGGCGACCGTGGTCGAGGTGCCCGCCCCGTGACCACCGCCGGGCGGGAGGCCAAGCGGCTGCTCACCGCCGCCCGGGACGGTTCCCTGCGAGCCACCGGGCGGCTGCTGAGCATGGTCGAGAACGGCAGCCGCGACGAGGTTCTCGCGCTGCTCGGCTCGGTCGCCACGCCTCGGGTCCTGGGCGTCACCGGGCCGCCGGGCGCCGGGAAGTCGACCACGGTGGCGGCACTGGTCGGCACGTACCGGGCGCAGGGGGTACGAGTGGCCGTCCTGGCGGTGGATCCGTCCTCGCCCTACAGCGGCGGCGCCCTGCTCGGTGACCGCATCCGGATGTCGGCCCACGTCGGTGACCCCGGTGTGCTGATCCGCTCGGTGGCCACCCGTGGGCATATCGGCGGCCTGGCCGCCGTGGTGCCGGCCGCGATCCGGCTGCTCACCGACCTCGGCTACGACCGGATCGTGGTCGAGACGGTCGGGGTCGGGCAATCGGAGATCGAGGTCGCCGCGGTCGCCGATCCGACCGTGGTCATCCTGAATCCCGGTGCGGGAGATGCGATTCAAGCCGCCAAGGCGGGGCTGCTGGAGGTCGCCGACATCCTCGTGGTGAACAAGGCCGACCGGCCCGGCGCCGACCGGACGGTGCGGGAACTGCGCGGTGAATCGTCGGCCCCCATCCTCACCCTCGTCGCCGAGAACGGCACCGGAATACCCGAACTGGCCCGGGCCATCGACGCGCACCAGCGCGGCGACGACCCGGAACGCCGCATCGCCCGCGCCCGCGTGCAGATCCTGTCGCTGGTGCACACCCGAGTGCGAGCCCACCCGGATCTGGACCGCCTCGCCGCGGACGTCGCCGCAGGGACGGTGGATGCCTATACCGCCGCGGAACGGCTGGTGCCACGCTCCGCCGCCGTTCCGGCGCCGGCCATCCGGTGGTGAGCGCGCGGGGGGTGGTCGCTCACCACTCGGGATCGCGGCGGTAGATCGCGCGATACTCCCGGGCGAAGCCGCGCCGCCCGAGCACCCGCCAGGCCAGGCGGGCCGCCGGCGGCATCTCCGCGAGAAGTTTGCGCCGCTGGGATTCGGACGCCGTGTGCATCATGAAGCCGAGAAAGACCAGTTGGCGGTTCCTCGGCATCTGCGCGCGGCCGCGCTCGCCGAGAGCCCGCCACTCCGCGACGGTCATGACCTCCTCGACGACGGCCAGGACCTGGCGTTCCTCTTCGGCCAGGTGTTCGTCCAGGGCGGCGGCGAGCGTCCGCAGGGTTTCGGCGAGCCGATCACGCACCGAAGCCGATGCGGCCGTCGCGAATTCGTCCGCGTCACGCCGCGCGCGCCGAACCAGCTCCGCGATGCGCTCGTGCTGTTCCTCCATGCGCAGTATCGCGCCGGCATGCATCGGGGCGCGTTCGAGCAGCAGCGGCCACATCAGCTCGTCCTCGCCGGTGTGATGCTCGTGCAGTCCGGTGCACAACTCGTCCAGGAACGCCGCGAGCTGCCGGGCGCGCTCGACCTCGCCCGCATCGACCCGGGCGACGAGGCCGGGAAGCGCGCGGAAGTGACTGCGAAAGGCGTTGTGCACAACGAGCATGTCGAAGGTATCGGGGCGGGTGGGCGCAGCGGCGGTGGACATGGCGGCTCCTGTCGGTGTCGAGAACTGCGACGAGGGTGACGCCGGCCGCTTGCAGCCGACTCGAGACGCACTTGGCGGCCGCCGTCCTAGACTTTGCGCATCATGGTTCGGATTCGGGTCCTCGGAGCGCTGACCGCGTCGGACGAGCACGGTGAACTCGATCTCGGCGGTCCGCGGCAGCGCGGCGTACTGGCCCGGCTGCTGGTCGCCCGGGGCGAGGTGGTGCCGGTCGACCGATTGATCGACGACCTGTGGCGGGGCGAGCCGCCGCCGCGGGCGTTGGGCTCGCTGCAGGCCTACGTATCCAATCTGCGGCGGCTGCTGGAGCCGGAACGAGCGCCGCGCGCACCGGCAGCGGTTCTGATCAGCCGCGCCCCCGGATACGCGCTGCGGCTCGGCACCGAGGCGGTCGATGCCTGGTTGTTCGGCGCGGAGCTGGATCTGGCCGCGCGACAGACGGATCCACAGCGGCGGCGCCGCGCCCTCGAGCAGGCGCTGGCACGCTGGCAGGGCCCTGCGTACGGAGCCTATGCGCAGGAGGCCTGGGCGACCGCGGAGGCGGCGCGGCTCGAGGAATTGCGGCTCAGTGCGCGCGAACAGCTGGCGGCGGCGCTGCTCGATCAGGACGAACCCGCGCTGGCGGCGGCCGAAGCCGAAGTCCTGACCCGCGAACACCCGTTGCGTGAGGAGGCCTGGCGGCTCACCGCGCTGGCGCGCTATCGGGCCGGGCGCCAAGCGGACGCACTCGCCGCACTGCGGCAGGCGCGCGAGATCCTCGCCGACGAACTCGGCATCGATCCGGGTCCCGCGCTGACGCGATTGGAAGCCGACATTCTCGCGCAGCGAATCCCGGTGCAGGAGAGAGTGATCGCGGAGTCGTTCCCGCCGCGCGACCCGGCCCCGGCGTCCACGGCGACCGTCCTGTTCGGCCGCGACGCCGAACTCGCCGCGCTGCATGCGGCCGCCCGAGGCGACGGACCACGGACGGCGACCGTGGCGGGTGAGGCGGGCAGCGGGAAAACCGCTCTGCTGCACCGTCTTCGCGACGACGTGCGCGACACGGGATATCGCGTGGTGATCGGTCGCTGCCCGGAGGACGAGGCCGCCCCGTCGGCGTGGCCGTGGGTCGAGATCCTGCGGACCCTGGCCGGTGAGCACCATCCCGGGGAACTGGCGCCCGCACTCGCGCCGCTGCTCACCGACGGCGCGGGGCCTGATCGGGCCGACCGCGCGCACGGCCGTTTCCTGCTGCACCGGGCGGTGATCGACTATCTCACCACTGTGGCGCACGCGCGGCCGCTGGCGATCCTGCTCGACGACGCCCATCGGTGTGATGCCGAGACCGCGGCGCTGCTCGCCGCGGTGGCCACCCGGGCGCCGGTCTTCATGGTGATCGGCTACCGGCCGGACGAGGTGCCGCCCGCGCTGGCCGATGCGCTGGCGAGCTCGGCGACCACTGTCCAGGCGCGAATCCGGTTGCGCGGCCTCGGGGCCGCCGACAGTGCCCGGCTCGTCGGCACTCTGATCGGAGGCGTACCCGCGGCTCCGGTGGTGGCGACATTGCACGATCGCACCGGCGGCAATCCCTTCTACCTCATCGAGATCGCGCGCCTGTTGCAGAGCGAGGGTGAGCTGGTCGCCGCGTCCGAGGTCCCCGACGGTGTGCGAGATGTGCTGCGCCGCAGGCTGTCCCGGCTTCCCGAGACGGCCGTGTCCGTACTGCGCCTGGCCGCGGTGATCGGCCGCGAGTTCGACCTCGCGGTTCTGGTGCGGGCCGCGGAGGTGGGGGAGGAGGAGGTGCTGGACGCGGTCGAGGCCGGAGTGGTCGCCGGGCTCCTGCACGAACCCGCCAGTGGGCGAGCGCGTTTCGCCCATGTCCTGGTGCGGGACACGTTGCTGGGGGATCTGTCGCGGATCCGCCGCGACCGCTGGCATCGCCGCATCGGCGCCGCGGTCGAGGAGCTCGACCCGACCGATCTCACCGCCCTCGCCTACCACTACGGGGAATCGGTGACACCGCAGACCGCGCGGCGAGCCGCCGACTACGCGGTGGCCGCGGCGCAGCGGGCCGAGCGGCGCTTCGCCCACGACGTCGCCGCCGCCGGATACGAACGCGCGGCCCGCGCGCTCGAACGCCATCCCGGCGGCGATACCGTCGACGAGCGGGTGGCATTGCTGTGCCGAGCCGGACGCAGTCACCTCGTCTGCGGCGCCGGCCTCGCCGCGCGCGCCGCCCGCGACCGCGCCGCGACGCTGGCCGAGGACGCCGATCGGCCCGACCTGCTGGTGCGGGCGTTCACCGCCTGGGAGGCCCCGACGCCCTGGATGAACCGGCGCTACGGTGTCGTCGACCACGCCGTGGTCGCCCGCCTCGAGACCGCGCTGCGGTATCCCGGTCTGGCAGCCGCCGACCGGTGCCGGCTGTCGGTCGCGCTGGTCGAGGAGATCGGTGGCGCCGAACTCGACCGGGCGCGCCGGGTGGCCGCTGACGCCGAGGCTCTCGCCCGCGACCTCCGCGACGACACACTGCTCGCACCGGTGCTGCAGGCCCGGGCTTCGCTCTACGACAGTCCGGATCGCGGTGCGCTCGGCGCGGAACTGATCGAGATCGGGCAGCGCAACGATCACCATGCCTACCTGCTGCTGGGTCACACCGTCGCGCTGCAGGCCGCCGCCTTCGCCGGCGATCTCGTGGCGGCCCGCGCACATCTCGCGGCGGCCACCGTGCCGGCCGACCGATATCAGTGGCGGCAAGCCCAGGCGGCGAACGCGATGGCCCGGGGACTGCTGGCACTGGTGGGCGGCGACGCCGACGACGCCGAGCGGCGCTACGTGGAGGCCGCCGAATTGCTCGCCCGCACGGGCATTTTCAATGCCGGCACCCTCCCGCTCATGGCGCTGTTCACGGTCCGCCTGTATCAGGGCCGGGCCGGGGAACTGGCCGAGACGATCGAGGAATTCATCCGCAGCGCCTCGGCGGACACCGCGGACGCGACCGTCGACTTCCACGCGCTCGTCCTGCTCGCCGCCGGTGACCGGGCGGCGGCGGCCCGCGTCCGAAGCCGCGCGCGACCGGTTCCCGAAGACCTGTTCCGCTCGCTGTTCCTCACCCTGCGCGGCATGGTGATCGCGGCGCTCGGCACGGCGGAGGAGGCCGCCGCCATCTACCGGGACCTGCTGCGGTATCGCGATCGTCTCGGTGGCGCCGACACCGGGTCGTTCACCGTCGGCCCGGTCGATCTCGTGCTGGGAGACCTGGCGGCGCGGTGCGGCGATCCGGATCTCGCCGGCGGACACCACCGTGCGGCCCTGCGCATCGCCGAGGGCTGCGCGAACCAGGGGTGGATCGACGCCGCTCGCGTGCGTCTCGACCACTGATCGGTCACTGGTCGCTCACAAGCCGGATCCGGATCGTCGGTACCCGACCGCCTTCCTACCCGAGGAGCTCCCGTGCCCGACACCCGCCGTATCGCCACCGACCTGCGCCTGAAGACCGTGACCAGCCTGCACCGCACACTGCTCGACGTCACCGGTGGCCGCATCGGTACCCGCTTCAAGAACATGCCCACGCTGACCCTGACCACCGCCGGCCGACGCAGCGGACGGCCGCACACCGTGGTGCTCACGGTCCCGATCGTGGACGGCGACCGCTATCTGGTCGTGGCGTCGCGGGGCGGAGACGCCGTCTCGCCCGCCTGGTACCACAACCTGTGCGCCGAACCCCGCGTCGAGGTGTCCTTCCGGCACGGGCCCGCACGTCTCATGACCGCGCGCGTACTCACCCCGGCCGAACGCGAGGCGCGGTGGCCGCAGGTGGTGCGGGCCTATCCGGGCTATGCGGACTATCAGAAGCGCACGGCCCGGCGGATTCCGCTGATCGAGTTGTCGCCGCGCGGCGAGTGAGCACCCCGTATGACGCGCACCGGATGTGCTGTGCGGCAGTGTATTCGGGCTACGGGAAGCGCACCATGGCTTCCTGCGCGAAGGAGGCGACCAGTGCACCGTTCTCGGTGAACACGTCCCCCCGGCCGAAGCAGCGGCCCTGCGCCATCACCGGGCTGTCCTGGCGCAGCAACAGCCACTCGTCGGTGCGCAACGGCCGGTGGAACCAGAGGGTGTGGCTGGTGACCGCCGAGCGGAACGCGGTGCCGTTGCCGCGCTGGCACACCCCCTCGAGCGGGCGCAGCGCGGTGCCGATCAGCGTGAGGTCGGTGGCGTAACCGGTCAACGCCGGCGCGAGCGTGACGTCGGCGGCCGGTGTTCGCATCCACAACTCGAATTCCGGTGCGGCCGAACCGGTGTCGTCGAGATCGACGTTCGTCCGTGTCTCCCACGGGATGATGTCGAAGCCGGCCTTGTGCTCGGCCGAGAGCAGCGGTCCGATCGGCGCGGTCGCCTGCTGCTCGGGGCCGTCGTCGGCGGCGTGCAGTGAAATCGCCGCGCTGGCAACGATTCCCGAGGCCTGCTCGGCCAGCACGGTGACCGAGGCGAAGGTCCGCCCCTGATGCTGGACCTGGACGCGGTATCGCAGCGTCTCGTCCGGTTTACCCTCGCGAGGAAACAGCGCGTGCAGCGATTTGACGGACTTGTCCGGACAGGTCAGTTGCGCGGCGCGGACGAATTGCGCCAGCAACTGGCCGCCGAAGATCCGGTAGTACCCCAGGCTCTGGTTGGGGCCGGAGAACACCGCGGTATCGCGGTCGTCGCCGGCCGGAACCGAACGCAGGTCGAGACAAGTGAGAAGGTCGCTCCACAGATCGGGCATGAGTCCGAGTGTAAGCGACCTTCCCTATTATGAGAATTGAATTCTCAGTCTTGAGCAAAGCCGTGAGCGCAGAAGTTCCAGACTTCCTCGGCGGTGATCGGGTGGGTGGTCTCCTCGTCGGTGCCGCCGGTGGACTGCGCGGTGAACATCACCGTCTGCATGACCATCGCCGCGGTCCGGCGCGCATTGAGTTCCTTGCGCAATCGGCCCTGCTCCTGGGCCTTCTCCATCAACTCCGTGATCAGGCCCAGCAGCGGCGCATGCGCCACCTTCACCTGCGCGGGATGCGAAACCAGCAGCTGCGGAGCGAAATCCGTGAACAGCGGCCGCTGCGCGGTCGGATCCGGACGGCTCAGTTCGAACAGCAGCTCGATGGTCACCCGCAGCTGGTCGATCGGATCGTCCTGCCCGTCGGCGGCCGCCCGGAGCTGGTCCGCGGTGCGGCTGAGCGCATCCTCGAACAAGGCCAGCAGTAGTTCGTGTTTACCGTCGAACTGCAGGTAGAAGCTGCGCAGCGATTGTTTGGAGCGGTCCACCACTTCCTGCACGGTGAAATCGGTGGTGCCCTTTTCGGTGATGATGGCCTGGGCCGCGTCGAGGAAGCGCTGTACTCGCTGTTCGGCACGCAATTTCGCGGTCCGGATCGAGCGCTCGACGGCGCGTTGCTTCCAGGCGGGCTCTTCGCTGGGGCTGCTCACGGTCGGCTCGGTCCTTGGTTATGTGTGCAGAACATGAATGCACTGTACCGGAGAATGTCATGTTCCCGGCCACTGAGGGCGCGTGTTCGGGAACGGCACGAGAGACTGTTACTTTCTGTTGTGGAGAATGCTATTCTCGCGTCGGTAGGCAGTCTAGTGGCCAGAGAGGCGGTCCGGGATGCTTTTGGAGTTCGACTCCGAACAAAGACTCTGGCGTGACACCGTGCGCGAGGCGGTCGGCAAACAGTGTCCGGCGTCGCTGATCCGCGAGATCGCCGACAAGGGCGGCGACCCGATGCCGTTGTGGCGCACCTACATCGAGCTGGGCTGGACCGAATTGACCGGCGACGCGGCCGCTGTCGAGCTGGCGATCGTCCTCGAGGAACTGGGCCGGGCGACCGATCCCACGCCGTATCTGGCCACGATGACCCAATTCGCCCCGCTGGCAACGGAATTCACCGATGCCGCGGTGGCCGGCACGGCCGTGTACGACGGAGTCGACGCGGTCCTCGACGCCGACGGCTGGGTGCTCGGCGGCACCGCCCACCACGTCCTCGACGGCGACCGCGCCGAACGGTTCGCGGTGGTGACCCCGGCGGGTGTGTTCGTGGTGCCGGCGGCCGA
The DNA here is from genome assembly GCF_000308375.1 of Nocardia aobensis NBRC 100429. Taxonomy (GTDB): domain Bacteria; phylum Actinomycetota; class Actinomycetes; order Mycobacteriales; family Mycobacteriaceae; genus Nocardia; species Nocardia aobensis. The sequence continues at coordinate 46,283 of NZ_BAFQ01000293.1, forward strand.
GGTGCAGGTGCGCCGCAGCGCGGTCTTCGATCCGGTGCTGCACATCGCCGAGGTGCGCTTCGACGGCGTGCGCGCCGGACACGATCGGCGCAGCACCGTGGATGTGGCGCGGGCGCGCCAATTCGCCGCCACCGGGATGGCTCTGACCGTCGTCGGCGCCTGCCAGCGGATTCTGGACCTGGTGCTGGACCATGTGCGCGCCCGCCATCAGTTCGGCGTGCCGATCGGCTCGCTGCAGGCGGTCAAACACAAGGCCGCCGATATGCACGTGGCGATCGAGCGGGCCCGGGCGCTGGTCTATTTCGCGGCGCTGACCATCGCCGAGGACGACCCGCGCCGGGCGCTGGCGGCCTCGATGGCGAAGGCCGGCGCGGGGGAGTGTCAGAACGTGGTGTTCCGCAACGGATTACAGCTGTTCGGAGCCATGGGTTTCACCTGGGAGAACGACCTGCAGTTCGCGCTCAAACGAGCCCAGGCCGGCGAGCTGATGCTCGGCGGTGCGGCCGAACACCGGGCGCTGATCGCCGAGGAGTGCCGTGCAACTGAGATTTGACGACGACGTCGAGGAGTTCCGGGCCGAATTCGTGGCCTTCCTCGACGCCCATCTGCCCGATGCGGCCACCGCGAGCCGGCGGCGGTCGCATTCCAGTGCCGACGTCCCCGAATGGGCACGTGACTGGCAGCGGCTGCAGTTCGATCACGGCTGGCTGCTGCCCGGCAATCCGCCCGAATTCGGCGGGCGCAATGCCACCATCCTGCAGCAGTACGTGCATCTGCAGGAGTTGTCGAACCGGCGCATTTATCACAGCTTCAATCCGCAGGGCGTCGGAATCGTCGCCGCCTCGCTGCTGTCGTTCGGCACCGAGGAGCAGAAAACCCGGTGGGCGAGACGGATTCTGCGCGCGGAGATCACCGCCGCGCTCGGCATGAGCGAACCCGGCGCGGGATCGGATCTGGCCGGTCTGCGCACCCGGGCCGTGCGCGACGGTGACGAATTCGTCGTCGACGGGCAGAAGGTGTGGACCTCCGGCGCCCACGACGCCGATGTGCTGCTGACCTTCGTGCGCACCGACCCGGACGCGCCGAAACACAAGGGGATCAGCGTGCTGCTGATTCCCACCGACACCCCCGGCGTGACGCGACGACCGTTCGCCTCGGTCTGCGGTCCGCACGATCTGGATTTCAACGAGGTGTTCTTCGAAGGTGCGCGGGTGCCGGCGCAGAATCTGGTCGGCCCGCTGCACGGGGGGTGGGGCGTCGCGAACGGTTCACTCGGACACGAACGCACACTGCTGTGGTTGTCCTACGCGGACCGGCTCGCGGAACTGGCCGCCGATTTCGCCCCGGAGACGGCGCTCGATCGTGATCACTACGCCACATTGATCATGGACAGCTACGCCCTGCGGCTGCTCGGCTCGGCGGCGCTGGCCCGCGCCGCGCGCGGCGAACAGGATGTGGCGGCGCTGTCGGTGCTGAAGGTCTTCGGCTCCGAGGCGGTGCAGACCGCCTCCGGACATGCCCTGCGCGCGCAGGGAGCCCGCGGCCTGATCCATCCGGCGCGGACCACGCCGTTCAACCCGCTGAATCTGGATGCCTTCGGCGCCAGCTGGTTCGAGCGCTACACCCGCAGTTTCGCCGGGACGATCGCCGGCGGCACATCCGAAATCCAGCGCAACATCATCGCCGAGCGCGTGCTCGGCCTGCCCCGAGGCTGAGGAGTCGTCGTGTACATCACCTACGAGGCCGCCGACAGGATCGCGACCATCACCCTGAACCGGCCGGAGGCGGCCAACGCGCAGAACGGCGAACTGCTCGACGAACTCGACGCCGCCTGGACCCGCGCCGCCACCGACGACGAGGTGTCGGTGATCGTATTGCGCGCCAACGGGAAACACTTCTCCGCCGGACACGATCTGAAGGACCGGTCCTGGCCGGACGCGTCGACGATCACCCTCGACCGCATCTACGCCATCGAGTCGCGGCGCTATCTGGAGTACTCGCTGCGCTGGCGCAACACCCCGAAACCGTCGATCGCCGCGGTCCAGGGCCGCTGTATCGCCGGTGGGCTGCTGCTGTGCTGGCCGTGCGATCTGATCGTCGCCGCCGAGGACGCGCAGTTCTCCGACCCGGTGGTGCTGATGGGCATCGGCGGGGTCGAATATCACGGGCACACCTGGGAATTGGGTCCGCGCAAGGCCAAGGAGATCCTGTTCACCGGGCGCCCGATCACCGCCCGGGAGGCCGAACAGGTCGGCATGGTCAATACCGTCGTCCCGCGCGACGAACTGGACGCGCAGACCCGGACATTGGCCGAACGCATCGCCGCGATGCCGCCGTTCGGTCTGCGCCAGGCCAAGCGCGCGGTCAATCAGACCCTCGATGTGCAGGGCTTCTACGCGGCCATCCAGTCGGTGTTCGACGTGCACCAGACCGGGCACGGCAATGCGCTCAGCGTCAACGGTTATCCGATTCTGGTGAACCTGGACGAGATGAAACAGAAGATCGAGTGAAGGGCATATCCATGCGCAACAAGATGATTCGCGGTGCGGCGGGTCTGTGCGGCATCGCGGTGATCGCGGCGGCGACCGTCACCGGCTGTAGCGACGACAAGTCCGACAACGCCACCCCCACCACGACGGCCGCCGCGGCGACCACCGCCGCCGCGCCCGCCGCGGGATCGTCGGCGGCCGACCCGGCGACCACCAAGGCGGTCACCGACGCCTACGTGCTGTTCTTCGACGCCAAACAGCCGGCCGACAAACGCGCCGCCGCCGTGGAGAAGGGCGACGTCTTCGCGCCTGTGCTGGCCGCCCAGGCCGGCAACCCGCAGGCGCAGGGCACCTCCGCGACGGTCTCGAAGGTCACCACCGTCGACGCCGATCACGCCGACGTGACCTACACGCTGCTGATGGGCGGCAATCCGGTGCTGCCGGATCAGGCCGGGCAGGCCGTGCAGGAGAACGGGCAGTGGAAGGTCGCCGCCACCACCTTCTGCGCTCTGCTGAAGTTGCAGGGCGGCACCGCGCCCGCCTGCTGATCGGTCGCTCCCGGCCCCCTGATCGACCCGCAGCGGCAGGGGGCACGCCGCCCCGGCCCGCGCGGCTGGCACACTGCAAGGGTCCCGCCGATCACCGCGGGGCGATGCGAGCGCCGGCCGAACGCCGGCGTGCCAGGTGCGCCCGGTCGGCGTCGGTTCGCCGTCCGGCGGGAGAGTGAGAACCGAATATGGACGACCACGCGGTGGCCGCCGAGCTCGCACGGGAAGCCGGTGAGCTCCTGCTCGAGATTCGTGACCAGGGCGGTGCGGTCGGAGACCGGCGTTCGGATGAACTGCTGCTGAAGCGGCTGGCGGAGCTGCGGCCCGACGACGCGGTCCTCTCCGAGGAGAGCACCGACGATCCGATTCGCCTCTCCCGCAGCCGGGTCTGGATCGTCGACCCACTCGACGGCACGCGCGAATACGGGCAGCCCCCGCGGGCGGATTGGGCCGTGCACGTGGCGCTGGCGGTGGACGGCCGCGCCGAAATCGGTGCCGTCGCGCTTCCGGTGCCCGGGCTGGTGCTGGAAACCGGTGCGCCGCCGGTACTTCCGCCCGCCCACGACGGCCCGCCGCGCATCGTCGTCTCCCGCAGCCGCCCACCGGCCTGCGTGCACCACCTCACCGCCGCACTCGGCGCCGACACCATCCCCATGGGTTCGGCCGGCGCCAAAGCGATGGCGGTCGTCCGCGGCGAAGCCGACATCTACGCCCACTCCGGCGGCCAGTACGAATGGGACTCCTGCGCACCCGTCGCGGTGGCCGCCGCCGCGGGCCTGCACACCTCGCGCCTGGACGGCTCACCGCTGATCTACAACCAGCCCGACCCCTACCTCCCGGATCTGCTCATCTGCCGGCCGGAGCTGGCGGACGAAGTCCTGGAAGCCTTGCGAGACTTCGGCATCTGAGTAGCGACGGCCTTCGGCGCCGCGGTCCGTCCGCCGGCGCCGGAGCCGCCTGCCCGGATGCTCGCGGTCATTCGCCCGTGCGCATCCGGGCCAGGTTCCAGCTGTTCCAGGTCTCGTCGCCGCGTCCGTGGGTGAGCCGCTGCCGCAGGTCGAGGCGGATCGGTGCCGGGAGACGGTCGAGGACGGGGACGATATCGGCCGACAGCCCGGACAGATAGTCGACATCGAGTTCTTCACCGCGCTGCCAGCGGTCGATGTTCTCCGACGCGACCAGCGCCTCGGGATTCGCGACGGCGAGTACCAGCAGCGCGGCCACCGCGGTCGCGAGGGTGGTGCGCGGCAGCCACGCCGTTTCCAGGCGCAGGACCGCGACGATCACCAGCAGGTAGACGACGCCGAGCCAGAGTTCACAGGTTCCGACCAGCAGACGCAGCACCGTGAATCCGTATGCCTGCTGATAGGTCCACATGCGACCGAGCGCGGAGGCGATGATCACCAGGGTGAGCCCGCTGATCGTGCAGAGCAGCCCGCGCAGCCGGATACGGTCGGTCGCCGAATCCCTGGTGGCCCGGTGCAGTACGGGCAGGATGACGGCGAGTGTGAGCAGGGTGACCGCGGCCAGTTGCCAGAATCCGCTGCGCGCGTAGTCGGCGTAGGTCAGACCGGCGGTGCGCTGCACATAGTCGTCGCCACCGAACAGGGCTACCAGCTGCGCGCCGAGGAACGACGCGAACAACACCGTCAGCGCCCCGACCGGCAGCGCCCACTCCAGTCGTGCCAGTGTGCGTTTCGCGGGTCGGCTCCGTGCGTCGGCAGGAGCGAGGGGACCGGCGAGCAGGTACAACGCGCTCAGGGTTGCCGTAGCGGCGAGCAGGAACAGCACGATCCATCGAGTGGTGGTGGCGGCGTCCATCCGCGGCACCAGTCCGGTGACGATGGCGGCGAAAGTAGCGTCGGCGCCGGCGAGCAGCGGCACGAACACCGCCAGGATCACCACCGTGGCAACCACGGACGCACCGAGCCGCCAGTGCCGTGCACCGGCGCTGCCCCGCCGCCTGCCCTGCGCCGCGTACACCCAGGCGAGTGCGCCGGCCGAGGCCAGCGGGACCGCGATCGCGTCGTGCAGCACTCCGCGCGCCGACGGCCGCCCGACCACTGCCAGCGACCCGCACACGGCCGCCGCGATCAGGCAGAGGATGAACAGCCACCCTGCGGCCCGGAAGGTGCCCACCGCGAGCAATGCGAGTGCGGCGGCCGCCCACCAGCGGCCGGGCCGGATCCGGCGTTCAGGGGGTGTTTCCGACCGGTTCGTGGCGCGCCGATGGACGGTGCCGACCGCGACCGCGGTGGCGGAACCCGCGAGCAGGCAGCCGATTCCGGGCCGATCCAGGGACACGGTGGCCGCCGCGACCAGACCGGCCACCCCCGCGGCGGGCAGCACGCCCGCCGGGTAGACGACCCGTCGCCGGCGCGGCGGAACGGGCGGCGCGGACCCGGGGCCGTCCAGGTCCGGCGGGGTTTCGCGTCGCTCCGGTTCCGAGTAGGCGCCGGAAGGTACCGGATGATCGTGGGCGGCGGAGTCCACCGGCTCCGGTGTCCGCGTGCGGTCGGGGGTGGGTTCTTCGGGCACAGCTGGTCCCTCCTGAGGGTGTGCGGTATCGGCCCGGGACCGAATCGGTCTGCCGGGCTGTGAGATTCGGGCTGTCAGTGGTGGTGCGGCGCGGTGGCCGGGAGGATCACGCGGATCCGTGAGCCGGGGTCGGCGACCGCGATGGAGCCGTGGTGCAGGTCGACCACCCAGCGGGCGATGGCGAGGCCGAGCCCGGTGCCGCCGTCGTCGGTGCTGCCGCCGCGGGTGAAGCGGTCGAAGATGCGCTCGCGTTGCGCGGGAGGAATACCGGGTCCGTCGTCCTCGACGTCGATGACGAGGTGCTCGCCCGCGGTGTGGGCGAGGAGGCGGACTTCGCCGCCGGCGGGGCCGTGCCGGGCGGCGTTGTCCAGCAGGTTCAGCAATACCTGGTGCAGGCGGGCGCGGTCGGCGTACACGGTGGCGGTGGCGGGATCGATCTCGCTGCGGAAGTGGATACCGCGCCCGAGGGCCGCGGTCATGACCTCCGCCTCGGCGGTCACCGTCGCGAAAGTCGGTGCGATATCGAATTGTTCGCGGTCGAGCGGGATCGCTCCGGCCTCGATGCTGGACAGATCGAGTAGCTCGGAGACGAGCCGGCCGAGCCGTTCGGTCTGTGCCAGTGCGGTTTCCAGCGTTTTCGGGTCGGGCTCGGATACGCCGTCCACCAGGTTCTCCAGGACGGCGTGCAAGGCGGTGATGGGGGTGCGCAACTCGTGCGAGACATTGGCGATCAGTTCGCGGCGCTGCCGGTCGGCGGCGGCGAGGTCGGTCGCCATCCGATTGAACGCGTCGGCCAGTTGCCCCACCTCGTCGCGGGAGGACGCGCGCACCCGGCTGGTGTAGTCGCCGTGTGCCATGCGTTGCGCCGCGGCGGTCATCTCCCGCAGCGGCGTGGTGATGCCGTGCGCCAGGAATTGGGACGACACCAGGGCGATGAGCATCGCGGTCAGTGTGGTCATCGGCGGCAGCCAGCCGATCCGGTGACTGAACCAGGCGAAGGCGAGCCCGCCCGAGAAGGTCATCAGGACGGCCAGTTTGAGTTTGATGGATCGGATGCGATCCAGCGGCCGCGGTAGCCGATCCGACAGCTGCGTTACCAGTCTCGAGGTCCGGAGATCGGCACGGTCATCGGGGTCGAGGCCGGCCCGCGCGCTCATCGGGTCTCCAGGGCATAGCCGACGCCGTGGACGGTGCGGATCAGGTCGGCGCCGAGTTTGCGTCGCAACGCCTTGACATGACTGTCGACGGCCCGGGTACCGGCCGCATCCGCCCAGTCCCAGACCTCTTCGAGGAGCCGCTCCCGGGCGAGTACCGCGCGGGGACGCCGGGCGAGGCGGGCCAGCAGATCGAATTCCAGCGGCGTGAGCTGGGCTTCGACCCCGCCGCGCCAGACCCTGCGCTGATCGCTGTCGATGCGCAGATCGCCGACCACGGTGACCGCCCCGCGCTGATCACCTGCGCGCTCGACCCGCCGCAGCAGCGCATGCACGCGCGCGGTCAGCACCCGCAGCGAGAACGGTTTGGTCAGATAGTCGTCCGCGCCCACACCGAGACCGATCAGCTGGTCGGTCTCGTCGGTCCGCGCGGTGAGCATCAGCACCGGTATCGAGCGCTCGGACTGGATCCGCCGGCACACCTCCAGCCCGTCGTAGCCGGGCAGCATGACGTCGAGGACCACCAGGTCCGGTTCGAACGTCGTCGCGGCCGCCACCGCCGCCGGTCCGTCCGGGGCCGTGGCGACCGTGAACCCTTCGGCCCGCAGCCGCGCCGCAACCGATTCCGCGATCGTGGATTCGTCGTCCACGACCAGGATCCGCCGCGCCGGCGTGCCCTCCACCAGTGGGTTCTGTTCCATGCTCCGGGAGCCTAGCGATCTCGTGTGGAGAGAACCGGTATCAGTTGTGGAGATTCTGTGTGGTCGGTCGCGGTATCAGTCGCGGCGGCGCAGATACTCCAGTAACTCGTTGTGCAGCAATCCGTTCGACGCGACTGCACCTCCGCTGAGAGGGCTGGGGGTGCCGTCGAAGCCGGTGAAGGTGCCGCCGGCCTCGGTGACGATGACCGCGTTGGCGGCCATATCGCCCGGGGACAGGCGGGGATCGGCGCAGCTGTCGATCGCGCCCTCGGCGAGCATCATGTAGGACCAGAATTCGCCGTAGGCGCGGGTGCGCCAGACGTCGCGGGACAGGGCGAGGAAGCTGTTCAACCGGCCGTCCTCTTCCCAGGCGGTGACGGTGGAGTAGGCGAAGGAGGCGTCCGTCAGGTTCGAGACGCCGGAGACCCGCAGGCGGGAGGCCGAGGTCAGGCTGCGACCGGTGAAGGCGCCGTGGTCCTTCGCGGCCCACCAGCGGCGGGCGAGGGCGGGCGCGGAGACGACGCCGACGATGGGGCGATATCCACCCGCGGACACCTCGAGCAGGGAGATCTGCGTGGCCCACACCGGGACTCCGCGCACATAGTTCTCGAGTCCGGTGATGGCGTCGACCACCCAGCAGCGCGGACCGCCGCCCTGCAGTCCGTCGCCCGCACCGAGGACCGCGTCGCGCGGGCGGGACCGGCGCAGCTGGCCGCGGACGAGTTTCTCCACGGCGTTCTCGCCGTGGGTCACCGCGGCCAGATCCGGTCTCGCCCGGACTGCACGATCGAGGCCCTTGAACCGGTCCAGATTCACCGCGTCGGCGGAATCGGCGAGGACATGGGCGAAACGGAGATCGTCGTCGAGGTGGTCGTGCACCACTGCAAGCTATCCGCCGCCGATGAACACTGCCACCGCCTCGCGTCGACCGATGCTGAACCAGGCGTGCAAACCTCGGGGCATCGGCCGCAGCCATCTCACAGCTGCGCGAGCCGAGGTGCGGTGCCGCGCGTGCGCACCCAGGCGCCCGCTTCGCGCGTCAGTTCCGCTGCGCTGCCGAGCAATCCGTCGAGGACGAGGGCGCGGCGGGCGTGCCGATGGAAGTCGTGTTCGGCGGTGAACCCGATGCCGCCCAGGACCTGCTGGCAGTGCCGTGCGGTCAGGCGGGCGGCGTGGCCGGCGGCGGCTTTGGCCAGGAGCGCGCCGAGATCGGTGTGGGCCGTCGCCAGCGTCGCCTCGGCGCCCTCGATGGCTACCAGTGTCTCGGCCAGCCGGTGCCGGACCGCCTGATGAGCGGCCAGGGGCCGGCCGAACTGGATACGGTCGAGGGCGTGGCGGCGGGCCAGGTTCAGCATCGCGCGGCTGGTCCCCACCAGCCACCACGCGAGGGCGCGACGGCCCTCGGTCAACGGGAGCGTCTCTCCCGCGGGGGCTCGGCGCACAGGGAGTTCCGGGTCGAGCGCCGGTACCGCGGAAACCGGTTGTGCGGCAACGGTTCGTTCCCACACCACCCAGCGGCCCCCGGCGAAGGGGAGCGCGACGGTACCGGGAAGCGCACGGCCCGCAGCGTGGGCGACCACATCGTTGAGGACGGGCGCGTGGGCGCCGGTCTCGCCGAGCAGGCGGAATACCAGAGGAATCGCCACCTCCGGCGATTCGGTCAGCAGATCGAGCCAGCCGAAGTCGAGCAACGCGCGATCGAGCGCGTCACCGGTGCAGCCGGTCATGGTGGAGCGCAGGGTCTCGGTCAGCAGCGTGATCTCATCGGCGTCCATGATCGAATCCTTCCGCTCATTCCCGGCCGAGGTCGAGCAGGCGGCGAGCGATGATATTGCGCTGGATCTCGGCCGTTCCGCCGTAGATCGTGGCCGCGCGCGAATACAGGTATTCGGTACGCCATTGCTCGTCATCGAATTCGATGGCGCCGGGCAGCATGTCGCGCGCGGTATCGAACAGCTGTTGTTCGGCGGTGGCCAGCAGCACCTTGTCGATCGAGGTCTCCGGTCCGAGGCGCTGTCCGTCCGCCAGCCGCCGCTGGGTGGCGTGCGATCGGCAGCGCACGGTGTGCAGGGCGAGGTAGGCCGCTCCCAGGGCGGCGTCGTCGCGCAGGTCGGTGTCGGCGATCAGGGCGTCCACACGGGTGAACAGGTAGGCGATGCGGTGCCAGAAGCAGGTGGACCGCTCGTGCGGCAGCAGATCCATCGCCACCCGCCATCCGTCCCCGGGCCGGCCCAGCATGCGATCGCCGGGAACCACCACGTCGTCGAAGTACACTTCGGCGAATTCGTCGACGCCGTGCATGGTTCGCAACGGCCGCACCGTGATTCCCGGGGAGTCCATGTCCACGAAGAAGGCGCTGATGCCGTCGTGCCCCGGCGCGGTGCGGGTCAGCAACACGCAGCGGGCGGCGTACTGCGCCAGGCTGGTCCATACCTTCTGCCCGCTGATCACCCAGTTCTCGCCGCCGGCAACGGCTTTGGTGCTGAGTGAGGCGAGATCGCTGCCCGACCCGGGTTCGGAGAATCCCTGGCACCACTGTTCGCGCCCGGACAGCAGCGCCGGCACCATCCGCGCGGCGAGTTCGGGCCGGGCGTAGGAGATCATCGTGGGCGCGAGCACTTCCACCATCGAATAGATCCCCGGTTCCGCCAGCCCGCGGGTCGCGACCTCCTCACCGAGCACGGCCCGCAACGCCGCCGGTCCGCCGAGCCCACCGACGTGTTCGGGCCAGCCGTAGCGCATCCACCCGGCCTCGAACAGAGCGTGGCGCACCCGGGCCAGCTGAGCGACCTGCCCGCTGAGGGAATTGTCCGGGCCGGGAGACAGATCGGTGGTATCGAGCCAGCGCCGCAGGTTCGCGCGGAAGCCGTCGATATCCGTTGTCCCGGCGCGTGTTTCGCCTGCGGCGTGCTCGGTGTGCGAGTCCATCAGACCGCGGGCCGGTCGAACGCGTGCGGAATCCCGGAATCGTGGTCGCCGCTGCGCCGGATGAACGTCATCGCCCGCGTGCGCAATCGCCATCCGTCCCGGGTGCGGGCGTAGGTGTCGGTGTAGTACCCGATGCGCATGTCATGGGTGCTGTGTTCGACGAAGCACAGCGGTTGGGTGCCGGTGGCGCTGTCGCCGTCGATGTCGAGAACCGGTGTGCCGGTGAGGAACAGCCCCTTCGGCGCGGCCGCCACCAGCTCGGGGAACACGTCGAGGGTGTAGGTGTCGCCGAAGGCGCGGTAGGTCCCGTCGGGGGTGAACACCGCCAGCAGCCCCTCGATATCGCCCTTCGTGATGGTGACCGCGTAGCGCGCCAGCAGCTGCTGGATATCGAGCAGATCGTCATTTCTGGACATACACTTTTCCGCCTTTCATCACGAATCGCACGTCCTGGGTCACGGTGATGTCGGCGACGGGATTGCCCGGCACACCGATGATGTCGGCGAGCAGGCCGGGGGCCACCCGGCCGCGGTCGTCGGCGTCGATGAGTTCGGCGGCGTCGACCGTGCCCGCCCGCAACACGTCGATCGGTTTCAGTCCGCGTTCGACCAGCGCCACCAGTTCGTCGGCGTTGCGGCCGTGCGGGATGGCGGGCGCATCGGTGCCGACCGCGATGCGCACCCCGGCGTCGTAGGCGGCCTTGACCGACAGGCGCGCCTTCGGGAACATTTCCGCGGCCTTGGCCTGCAGCGCCGGATCGGCCTTGGAGACGTCCATGGCGTCGGCCAGGCGGGTGGTGGGCACCAGCCACGTGCGGGCGGCGACCATCTGCGCGATGGTTTCGTCATCGATCAGGAAACCGTGTTCGATGCAGTCGATTCCGGCGGCGATGGCGTGGCGCACTGCCTCCGCGCCATGGGTGTGTGCGGCGACCTTGAGTCCGCGCCGATGCGCCTCGTCGACGATCGCGCGCAGTTCCTCGTCCGAATAATGTTGTGCGCCAGGGGCTCCGGTGAGCGACATGACGCCACCCGATACGCAGATCTTGATCAGCTGGGCGCCGTACTTGATCTGGTAGCGCACCGCCCTGCGCACCTCGTCGACACCGTTGGCGATGCCCTCCTCGATGCTGAGGTGCAAGACGTCGGGCATGAACGCGGAGAACATGGTCGGATCCAGATGACCGCCGGTGGGCGTGATGGCGTGCCCGGCCGGCACGATCCGCGGACCGTCCACCCATCCCTTGTCGATCGCCTTGCCCAGCGCCACATCCAGCAGATAGCCACCGGTTTTGACGAACAGGCCCAGATTGCGTACGGTGGTGAACCCCGCGCGCAGCGTACGGCGGGCGTTGCCCACCGCGCGCAGCACCCGCGTAGCCGGATCGTCGGTGACGCTGGAGGCCAGCCCGGTTTCCCCGCGCCCGCCCATGAGCAGGTTGACTTCCATATCCATCAGGCCGGGCAGGAGCACCAGATCGCCGAGATCGAGGACCTCGCCCTCGGGTTCGCCGCCCACGCCGACGATGCGGTCGTCTGCCACGCGGACCACACCGGGCCGGATGATCTCCCCGGAGTCGATGTCGAGGACTCCGGCGGCCTTCAGCGTCAGCATCGGCCTACACCACCGTCTCGCGCACGAGATCCAGATAGGCCGCGCCCGAATCGGGCACCCGGGGCTGCTTCCACACCTCGACCGGAAACGACACCATGATCAGCGACTGCATCAGATGTGTCAGATACCGTGCGTCGTCGGGCATGTCGTCGAGCGGGAACTGATCCAGATAGTCGAGCGCCTCCTCGAGCCGGGGAAATGCGGCGTCGTAGAACGCTTGCATCTGCGCCATATCGGAGGCGAGCCGCTTGCGATAGCGTTCGGGCTCGGTATCGATGATCCAGTCGGAGAACTTCTCCAGTTCGGTGAATTCCCCGGGCAGTTTCTTCGTCTCAGACGTCGGCATCGCGGTACTCCTGAACTTTGCGCTGCGCGACATGATGCAGATGCCGCAGCAGGACTTCCTGGTCGTTGAGCGGGAATTCCTTGACGACACCGGTTTCCAGCATCGTCTGGGTGGCCTCCAAGGTGTTGGCGTCCTGCAACGCGTATTCCTTGAACGTCACGCCCGCCAATTCCTGGCGCAGCCGTTCGCGGGCGTTCTCGGGAGGTACGAAATACAGATTCGCCTCGAAGATGTGCGTGCGCACCGAGGTCGGCCACCAGTTGTAGGTGAGGAACCAGCCCGGCGCCCAGACCAGGATCGCGAAATTGGGAAATACATCGAATTCGTCCACGCCCCAGGCGCGATGGCCGGACGGATTGATACCGGCGGGCATGGGATCCAGCCCCTCGATATCGGGCCGGTCCCACGGTCCGAACAGGCCCGAGCGCAGCACCCGCTCGATCGGCTTGACCATGCCGAGGTCCTTCGGCGGTGCCATACCGCCCCACGAGGACACCATCGAATGCGGAGTGTCGATCTGATAGTGCAGTGCCTCGAAGCCGACGTCGGCCAGTTTGTCGGCCTCGTCCTTCACCGCTTGTTTCATATGCAGGATCGGCGCGTGGTAGAACTCGGCGAACGCGTCGATGAACAACTTCCAGTTGCTGCCCACCTCGGCCTTGTAGCTGTAGACCTCGGTGAATTCGTGGAAGGGAAATCCCTCCAGTCCCTTCACCATCGGGCCGAGATAATCCTGCAGCGGCGGGGCCTCGGGATCGACATTGACGAAGATGAAACCCTCCCACACTTCGCAGCGCACATCGGCGAGGCCGTAGTCGGCCTTGTCCATGCCGAAGAATTCCTTCTCCTGCTGGACGAAGGTGCAGGTGCCGTCGAGGTTGTAGCGCCAGGCGTGGTACTTGCAGGTGAACTGCCGGCAGGTGCCGGAGGTCTCCTCGTTCGGGAAGTCGTCCCACACGAGTTTGTTGCCGCGGTGGCGGCAGATGTTGTGGAAGGCGCGGATCACGTCGTCGGTGCCGCGCACGATGATCAGCGAGGTGCCGATGCAGGCCAGTTCCTTGGTGAAGTAGCTGCCCTTACGCGGCAGCAGCACGTCGCGGCCGACGCACAACCAGCTCTTGCGGAAGATGGCGTTGCGCTCGTCCTCGTAGAACTGCGGGTCGATCGAATCGGTGTAGTCGACGGTGCCGGTCCCCAGTTCGGGATAGTGCTCGGTCCAGCTTCCGGCGGCTGGTTTGCTGAAGTGCGGCAAGGGATTACCTCTCGTGATCGGGCTGGATGCCGAAGGTGTTGAAGGCCATCGCGACCATGGCGTAGCCGCCGACGGTGAAGACCAGATCCATGCGCTGGCGTTCGTCGAGATAGTCGCTCAACGCGGCCCAGGTGGTGTCCGACAGCTGCGACTTCTCGTCGAGTTCGTCGACCGCCGCGAGCAGCAGCCGATCGAACTCGCCGGTGAGCCGACCGTCGCGTATCCCGTCGACATCGGCGTCGGACAGACCGGTCGAGTCGGCCATCGCGACATGGTGGGCCCATTCGTAGGCGCACTGGCGGCGGTGCGCGACGCGCAGGATCGCGATCTCGCGCACGCGTGGCGGCAAGGTGGATCGGAACAGCAGATAGACGCCGAAGCCGAGATACGCCTCGGCCAGGTCCGGATGCCTGGCCAGAGCCGACATCGCGGGTCCGGCGCCGTCGGGATTGCGCCGAGCACGTGGCAGCAGAGCGGCCAGGGCGCCGCGGGTCCGATCGTCCCATTGATCGGCCGGCAGGGGCGGCAGGCGCATCCTCTCCTCCTCTCATTCAGGAGAATGACATTCTCCTCAACCGACCAATAGATTTTCACGCCGGGGGCCGACTCGTCAATGTCCACCGGGAATAGATCGAAAGTGGCTGGTCGGAAGCGGTTCATGCGAGGTGCGTGGAGTGCCCACGGGTCGTGGCTGCCGGCGACGTCGCCCGTTCGGCGAGGCGGGAGAGTAGGGGTGCGGGGCGTCCCGGATGCAGAAGTAGAAGGTTGATTCTCCAAATATGAGAAGATAGTTTTCTAGGTGGATAGTCCAGGAAAGAGGAGTCGAGAGCATGGCAGCCCTGCGTCCCGGTGAACAGCTCGCCAGCACCGTCTGCGGCACCAAGGTGGTAGTGGTGCGCGCGCCCGCCGATGCGGATCCCGTAGTGACTTGCGGTGGAAGCCCTCTGGTTCCCGCCGCGAGCGCACCACCGGTCGCCCCCGCCGCGGGGGAACCGGTGACCCTGATCGGCAAGCGCTACGTCGACGCCGCCGACACCGTCGAATTGCTCTGCACCAGTTCGGGTTCCGGCGAACTGAGCTGCGACGGCGCCCCCATGACGATCAAGGCGGCCAAGGCGCTGCCCGCCTCGGACTGAGCGAGTGCGGTGACCGGAGAGCAGGAGTGCGCATGTCCGCCGGAATGACCTTCGAGCCGACCGAGGATCAGCAGGTGATCCGCTCGGCCGTGGCCGAACTGTGCCGCAGATTCGACGACCGCTACTGGATGCGGAAGGACCAGGACCACGAATTCCCCACGGAGTTCTACCAGGCGATCGCCGCCGGCGGCTGGCTCGGCATCACCATTCCCGAGGAGTACGGCGGCCACGGGCTGGGACTGACCGAGGCGACCATCCTCGCCGAGGAGGTCGCCCGTTCGGGTGGCGGAATGAACGCCGCCACAGCGATCCATCTGTCCATCTTCGGCATGCAGCCGGTGGTCAAATACGGCTCCGAGGAACTCAAGCGGCGGACGCTGCCGCGGGTGGCGGCCGGAGACCTGCACGTCTGCTTCGGTGTCACCGAACCGGGCGCGGGCCTGGACACCAGCCGGATCACGACCTTCGCCCGCCGCGACGGCGACCACTACACCGTCAACGGCCGCAAAGTGTGGATCTCCAAGGCGCTGGAATCGGAGAAGATCCTGCTGCTGACCCGGACCACCGGCTACGAAGAGGTGACGCGCAAAACCGACGGAATGACCCTGTTCCTCACCGATATCGACCGTGCGCACATCGATATCCGCCCGATCACCAAGATGGGCCGCAACGCGGTCTCCTCCAACGAGGTGTTCATCGACGATCTGCGGATTCCGGTCGCGGACCGAGTGGGCGAGGAGGGCGAGGGGTTTCGCTATCTGCTCGACGGGCTGAATCCGGAACGGATGCTCATCGCCGCCGAGGCACTCGGCATCGGGCGCGTCGCGCTGGACCGGGCGGTCAGATACGCCGGTGAGCGCGTGGTCTTCGGACGGCCGATCGGCATGAATCAGGGCATCCAGTTCCCGCTCGCCGACTCGCTGGCCCATCTGGACGCCGCGGAACTGGTGCTGCGGAAGGCGACCTGGCTCTACGACCACGGGAAACCCTGTGGCCGCGAGGCGAATACGGCCAAATATCTGTGTGCCGACGCCGGCTTCACCGCCGCCGACCGCGCCATGCAGACCCACGGCGGGATGGGATACGCCGAGGAATATCACGTGGCCCGCTACTTCCGCGAGGCGCGCGTCATGCGCATCGCTCCCGTCAGCCAGGAAATGATCTTGAACTACCTGGGTTCGCACACATTGGGATTGCCGAGGAGCTATTGATGCCGGCACGAGGACTTTTCGATCTGACCGGCCGCGCGGCCATGGTCACCGGCGCCGCGGGCGGCATCGGATCGGCGGTGGCGCAGGCGCTCGCGGCCGCGGGCGCAGCGGTATTGGTCGCCGATATCGATGCCGCCGCCGCGGCGGCGGTCGCCGACAAGATCGTCGGCGGCGGTGGGCGTGCGGCGAGTTGCGCGCTGGACGTATCCGACCGTGCCGCAGCCGATTCCGCGGCCGAGCAGGGCGCGACGCTGGCCGGCGGCACGCTGCACATCGTGGTCAACAACGCCGGTGTGACGGCGCCCGCGATGTTCGGCGCCACCACCGTGGATTCGATGCGCCGCCTCTACGACATCCATGCGCTGGGCACCTTCAACTGCGCGCAGGCGGCGCTGCCGTATCTGCCCACCGACGGCACCGGGCGCATCATCAATGTCACCTCCTCGGCCGGGCTGACCGGAACCCTGGGGCAGGTGAACTATTCGGCCGCCAAGGCCGCGATCGTGGGCATCACCAAATCGCTGGCCCGCGAGCTGGCCCGCAAGAACATCCTGGTG
>NZ_BAFQ01000292.1 GCF_000308375.1 Nocardia aobensis NBRC 100429
GAGCCAGCGCGGCAGCTGCTGTTGCGGATACTCTTGCGGCGGAGCCACATTCGGCACCGTCGCACCACCGCAGCGCGGACCGTACTCGTCGCCGTAGTGCGGGCAGTCCTTCGCGGTGTACTGCTGGAACGGAGTGAGCGAGGCGTCCATCGCCCACACCATCTGTTGTTTCGGACCCCAGTGGAACGTGGTCTTCAGACGCTGCAACGCCGTGTTGAGGTTGGCGGCGGTGAACGGAATCGCCTCCGGATCCCTGGCCAGGCCGCCGAACAGATCGTCCAGACCGGCGACGAGGAATTTGCCCGAATCCGGATTGCGTGCGAACAGGTGGTTGACCGAGTCGACGGCGCCGCCCGCATTCGTCAGCAGCGCAACGAGATTCGAGCGGCGCTCGGTGAGGGTACGCGCGGTCGTCACCGAATCCGACAGCACTCCCACCAATTCCGGCGCCGACTGGCTCAGTGCGGTCGCGGCACGGCCCAGATCACCCAGCATGTCTCCGATACCGGGAATGTCGTGCACCTGGGTGAGCCAGGTGTCGAGCCGCTCCACGGTCGAACCCGGCACCCGCGCCGACGGTTCCAGCGCCGCGGACAGCGTCGCCAGCACCCGGCCCAGCTTCTCGGGCTGAATGTTGCTCAGCACATTGCGCAGCACGTTGAGCGTGGTCTGCAGTTGGATGGTCGCGGCACCGGTGTCCTGCGCGATGGTCGAGCCGGAATGCAGTGTCGCGGCGTCGGGCCCGTTGTCGACCAATTCGATCGCGGTCACGCCGAACAGGTTGTTGGGAATGACACGCGCGGTGACGTTGGCCGGAATCGCCTCGGCGACACGCGGTTTCAGTGCGATGTCGGCGCGCTGACGCTCCCCTTTCGCCACCACCTCGACCGAATCGACGGTGCCGACGACCATGCCGCGGAATTTCACGTCGGCATGTTTGGGCAGCCCGTCTCCGGTACTGGTGAGAACGGCGTGGACGGGAACCTTCTCGGTGAAACGACCGGTGTAGCGCAGCGCGAGCAGATACAGCAGCGCGGCCACCACGAGCAGCATCGCGAGACCGGCCAGCGTGAGCTGGCGAGCGGTCGCACCGCGGCCACTGGGATCGAGAATCACGAACGACACCTATCCTGAGATCCGGAATCCGGGGTCGATGCCCCAGATCGCCAGGGTGAGAAAGAGATTCGCGAACACCATCACGACGATCACCATCTTGATCGCTCGCCCGGCCGCCACTCCGACTCCCTCCGGCCCGCCGCTGGCGACATAGCCGTAGTAGCACTGGATGAAGGTGGCGAGCAGGGTGAAGATCACGACCTTCAGCAGTGAATAGAACACGTCCGGCCCGATGAGGAACTGGAAGAAGTAGTGGTCGTAGGTCCCCGCGGTGGTGCCGCCGAGGAACAGCACCGTGAGTTTGGTGGTCAGGTAGGCGGCGGCCAGACCGACGCTGTAGAGCGGGACGATCGTCACCGTCGCCGCGATCATCCGGGTGCTGACCAGATAGGGCAGCGGCCGGATCGCGCACGATTCCAGCGCGTCGATCTCCTCGGAGATCCGCATCGAGCCCAGCTGCGCGGTGAACCGGCAGCCCGATTGAATCGCGAAGGCCAGGGTCGCCAGAATGGGCGCCAGTTCCCGGGTGGTCGCGAAACCGGCGATGGCGCCGGTCAGCGGGCTCATGGTCAGGAGGTTCAACGCCGTGAACGACTCCATTCCGACGATGATCCCGCCGAACGAACACAGGATGAAGACGACGCCGATGGTGCCGCCACCGACGATCAGCGACCCGTTACCCCAGCTCACATCGGCCGTCAGCCGGGCGAGTTCCTTCCGATAGTGCTTGACCACGAACGGGATCGCGGCCAGCGCCTGGAAGAAGGTGATGGCCTGATGCCCCAGGCGCTGGTTCGCGTGCACCGGGGCCAGCGCCGCATGTCCGACGGCCCGCAGCGGCCGGGCCGCGGGCGGCGTGTAGGAACTGGCCATCTCAGGCGACCTTCGTCGGGAGCAGGGTATTCGACAGCTGGGTCAGAATGATGTTGGTGGCGAACAACATCAGCGCCGAGCTGACCACCGCGGAGTTCACCGAATTCGCGACACCGGCCGGGCCGCCGCTGGTGTGCAGACCCACATCGCAGGCGATGATCGCGGTGAGCGCGCCGAAGATGGCGGCCTTCGTCAAGGCGATCAGCAGATCGCTGGCCACCGCGAACGACGCGAACGATCCGATGAACGATCCGGGAGTGCCGGATTGGGCGTACACATTGAACATGTACGCCGTCGCGAATCCGACGAAAACGATGAAGCCGCAGAGCAATACGCTCACCAGCACCGCCGCGGCCAGCCGCGGAGCGACCAGCCGGCGCACCGGATCGACACCCATCACCCGCATGGCGTCGATCTCCTCGCGGATCGTCCGCGAGCCGAGGTCGGCACAGATCGCCGAACCCACCGCGCCCGCGATCATCAGCGCGGAGACCAGCGGCGCGCCCTGACGGATGATCCCCAGTGCGGCAACCGAACCGATGAACGTCGTCGCGCCCACCTGGTTCACCAGCGCACCGACCTCGATGGACACCACGACCGCGATCGGGATGGCCACGAACACCGTCGGGGCGGCCGAGACGTTGGCCATGAAGGCGCACTGCCTGATGAATTCCTGGTACGGAAACCGGCGCTGGATCATCGCGAGGAAGAGCTGAACGAACGCCTCTCGCCCCAGCGCGACCTGCCGGCCGAGGGTTTCCAGCGAACGTTGCGGATGCCGGCGCCAGAGGCCGCCGGCGGCATCGACGAGTCGCCGCAGTTCGCCCTCGTCGGTGGTCCGCCACGGCGGAGCCGGCGGGTCCGGCCGATCGGAGGCTCGGGTCGACGTCACAGCGGTCGTTCCTTTCTCACGCTCACCGCTTGTCACGGACAGCCGCAACCGAGCTGCCGGGCGTTGAGCGTGTGAAGTGTTACACACCGATTCGGTGCGACACAAGATAGTAAGTTATCGACTGTTCTCGCACTATCGAATCAGATCGAGTGCGAGATTACACAGTATTCAGCGCAGACTGGGCGGCATCAAGTTATGGAATATTCCGTCGTCAGACGGCCGCCACCGGGTCTATTCGGGGAGATTCTCCAAATAGTGCTGCAGTAGCACCACCAGCGCGCCGAGCAGTGCGATCCCGGCGCCCACCGCACACGACACCGCGACCCACAGGCCGAATCGGAGAACAGGATTGACCTTGATTCGCCCACCGAGGATCTTGACTCCGATCACCACGATGTCGATGAGCCACACCAGCGCCATCATGACTAGGTCATGCAGACGTTCGAGAAGGTGAGCACGGGCCAGCACACGATCGATCCCAGAAAGGAGATGACCACGTCGATGCCGTGCATCTGCTTCAGGTGCGAGGTGTGCGTCAGGGTCCAGATCACCCCGACGATGCCGTAGGGCACGGCGAGAATGATGAGCGTCCCGAGGAATTCGGACACCTTCATCTCGTAGCTCAGTAGCCGATCGAGTCGCTTCAGCATTGCGACGCAAGTCCTTTCACCCATCGGCCGGACATCCGGTGCACACGCCTCTGGCAGGCACCGGATACGGGCACCCTTGCCCGTCGGCCGCGGTCCCCGGCGATTCGCGGGTCCGCAGATGCGTATGTTACTGGAAATTCACGTTTTGTGAAGTTGTCGCCCGGAACTGGCCGGACGGTGAATAGTCGGTGCTCATACGATCAGCGGCGGCAGCTCAGGAAGTCGGCCGCAGGGGGGAAGTTACCGATAATTCCTGTGTATCCGGAGTCGCAGGGATTAGCATGGAAGGGTGCCGCCGACCGTAGGATGCGAACGGCCCACGGGTGTGACCACGGCGGGCCCGGCACGACCGGTGCGTGAGCCCGGCGATGTCGCAGGGGGATCGCCGGTCTCGGCAGCGGATCCCGGCCGGCTCGATTGTCGTTCACCGCCGCCACCGGGACCACCGAATCGAAGGATCACCGTGCCCAGCGAAATCATCCATCCGGACGGCGCATCCGGGCGGCGCAGTATCGCCGCTGTCCGATCGCGCGAAATTCTCAACTACTTCGGCAAATGCCAGGCCTGCGGCTACCCGGCACAGGCCGTCCTGCGCACCACCCTCTACAGCGACGGCACGATCACCGATGCGGTCATCGCGACCTGCGCCTCGCCGTGCGGATGGTCCGGCACATCGGCGCCCACGGTGATGACAGTGCGCACGGAGCTTTGATCTCTATTGTGCTGGGCGCCAACGTACCTCGTCAGCGGGCCGGCGGCCCGACCCAGCGCAGGGCCGCGGCCGGGCAGAGTTTGATCGCCTCGGTCGCGAGCGCGGGGTCCGGTTCGGAGCCGGTGAGGATGGGATAACCCCAGTCGTCCAGAACTATCTGCTCGGGCAGCACCTGCGCGCAGATGCCGTGGCCGGTGCAGGCGATGCGATCGACCGCCAGGACGCCGGACGGGGGCCGGGTGATACCGAGGGCTCGAGTTGTCAGGGACACGATTCATCCTTGTGGGCCGAAAATCGTTCGCTCCCCGGGCTTTCGACGAGCTGCGGGGTGCCGAACACGTCCAGGGCGGAAGCCAGGAACCGCGCCACGCCGTCGGGAAAGCGGCAAGCACCTCGCCCCGGAACACGGGTGAGCCTGCGCAGGAGCCGCTCGGCGGTCGCGGCCGAGGCTCGCCGCTCGAGCAGGTCGCTCAGATCGTCGCGCAGCGCGGGTAATCCGAACATGCACGGGCCGCACTGGCCGGCGGATTCTCCCGCCGCATAGGTCAGCGCGGACAGCACCACCTGCCACGGATCGCTGCCGGCGGCTAGGACGCGAAACGTGCCGACGCCGGGCCCGAGTCCGAACGGCGCCAAGGTTGATCGCGACCACAGCGTATGTCGCGCCTCGGCGGGCAGGAATCCGCCGCTCAGACCGTTCACCCACAGCGCCTGCGGGGAGGCGGTGAGACCGCCTGCCCGATCGAGGATTTCGGAGACCGGCAGGCCCGCCTCCGCGGCGTGGACACCGGGTGCGCGGACGCCGTCGGCAACGGTCACCAGCCGCGGGCCGGGCTCGTCGGCAGTGCCGTAGGAGCGGAACCAGCCCGGCCCGTATTCGGCGATCTGCTGGATCCGCCACACCGTTTCGACGTTGAGTACCAGTGTCGGCGCGAGTCGGCGCCCACGTGGGTCCCGGCCGCCGCCCGTGATCGGTTCGAACCGCATCACCGGTCGCGCCGGACCGCCGTGCGCCAGCCGGACCAGCGCCGACTCCTCCGAGGACACGTACCGCCGGGGCACGGCAAGGGTGTCGACCCCCGCCGCCTCCAGTACGGCCAGCGTCCGCGAACCGCGGTGCGCGGCCACCCGCACCCGCTGCGCCGTAATGCGCCGGGCGCCCTCGAGCACCTCGGGCAGATGATGCGCGACGACCCAGGCGTCCTTGGCCGAATCCCATTCTCCGTCACAGGCATTGACGATCAACTCGGCCCGGTGGCGGGCGGCGAGTTCGAGTTTGGCGGCGGTGGGAAAGTTCGCTCCACCGCGGCCGCGCAGCCCGGCGGCCGCCAGCATCTCCGGTAGTCCGGTCACGTCCACTCCTGAGCAGCGATGTCCGAGCGGCGATGTCGGTCCGCGTCGGGAAGGACCCAGCGCCATACGGCGCCGACCGCCAGCGCCACACCACAGGCGACGGTGACGGCGAACAGCGCCGGATCGCGCGCCGAGGCCATCGTCAGTCCGTGCACGACCGCCAGCGGCGCCATCGCGTACGCGAGCAGGTGCACCGCACGCCACATCCGGGTCGGCAGCCGGTGGCGCAGCACGGATGTCGTGACGACCGCCAGCAGGATATCCAGCGCGAGGGTGCCCAGCGCGACCCATTGCCGTTCGTAACCGGCGGTGAACGGCACCACCATCGACAGCCATCCGAGATGGACGTACGTATCGACCGTCGCGGTCACGATGTGCGCGGCCAGGAAGACGATCGTGCCGAGGGCCAGCGTGCGATGCAGACCCATCGCCACGGCCGATATCGCGAGCCGCGGACGCACCCGCGCGGCCGTGAACATTCCGAGCAGCGCGACCAAGGTCAGGAGCACGAGGGTGACCACTCCGGCGGCGCGCGAGACGTACCACAGCCACGGACCGGTCATGACACGTGCCGCTTGCGCGTCGCGGTCGGGGCGGGCCACCCCGGAGTCGTCACCACCTCGTGGCCGACGGTCATCAGGCAGGCGGGCACGCCGCGATCGGCCAGCCATCGCGGCGCCTGATCGTCGAGGATGATCGCGGCCGTCGAGGCCGCATTGGCCTGCACCGCATCGGGTCCCGCGCAGGTGACCTGTGCCCACCGCGTCCGGGCGGACCGGCCGGTGCGCGGGTCGATGATGTGATGGCGGCGAATGCCGCCGCGCACCCACGTGCGCAGCCGCGTCGACGAGGTCGCGAACGCCTGCCCGGTCGAGGTGACGACCTGCACCACGGCGTCGTTCCAGTCCCGCACCCCGATGGACCAGCCCTGCGGCGGTCCGGTGCCCGCGACGGCGATGTCGCCGCCCAGATTCACCAGATAGCCACCGGGCCCGGTCGCGGCCAGTTCGGCGGCGATCGTATCCGCCGCCCACGCCTTCGCACTCGCGCCCAGATCCAGTACGGTTCCCGGGGACAGCGCCACCTCCCCTCGCTGCTCGTCGAAGATCATGTGCCGCAAGGGAATCGAGTCCCGATCGGCTTCGGGCGGGCCCACGTCACCGCGGGCGCGCACCGCATCCAGATCGTCGTCGTAGCCGCAGGCGATCAGCGCGGCCCCCAGGGAGGCCGAGACCAACCCCGAGGTCAGGCGCTGGGTGCGCATCGCCGCCCGCAGACACGACGCGAGGGTCGCGCCGACCGGAATGCGCACCTGCTCCGAACGACCCGCTCGGGCCGATTCGGCGCTGCGCGAATTGATCACCGCGAGTTCGGAATCCGCGCGAAAGCGCGAGGCGGCACGATCGAGATCGTCAAGCCGCGCGCGGACCAGGTCGGCCGCGCGAGCCAGCTCCCGGGCATCGGTGCAGACGACCACGACCGATGTTCCGATCGCCGGAAACGTCTCCGAGGCCGCCGCCGCGCCTCGCGCGGTGCTCATGACCCGGCGGTGTGCTCGTGCGGCTCGCTGTCGGAATTCCGCACCGGCGGCGTGGGCGTCCACTCCCCCGGCCGGCTGCTTTCCGGTTGCGGCGCAGGGGAAGTCGGCGCCGAGACCGGATCGGCCGTGTGCACCTCCACGGACACCCGCTGCACGGTTCCCGCGGGTTTCGCCGCATGCCCGATGGTTCCGTCCTGCACCGCCAATTCCACGGCGAGTCCACCGACGGCGATCGTCGCGGCGACGAATATTCCGGTTGCGCCGCGCCGGATTCGGGAGAGATTCGGGTTCGTTGTCATCTCTGTTCTACCTTCGCCTCTGATACCGCTGTCGCCCGCGAAGTCGGCGAATCACCGGTTGGTCTGCGGGATTTCGATGCTCAGCGGCATCCGCAGTTCGGCCATGTACCACAGCACGAACTGCCGCAGGAATTCGTCGAACAACCAGGTCGCGTCGGCGGTCGGCGGGATCACGCCCATCACGCCCTCGCGCACCGCGACGAACGGTCCCCAGCTGAACTTCAGCAACGGATCCCACACCGGCTCGCGCGCGATCCGCAGATCATCGGCGATCTTGTCGCCCAGGATGAATCGGGTGAACGCGCCCAGAATGGGCTTGCTGAGCAGTGTCAGATCGAGGTCGAAGCCCAGGTCCATGAGGTTGTGCGCGAGCTCGATACCTTCCGGCGTCGCCTCGATGATCGGATCCAGTTGCTGCTTGGCCTGGGCGTCGGCCTGCTCCCACGTCGCGGGAATGTATTCGTCGCGAATGCCGAGGAAGTGGCCGGCCAGCTGCCACGTGTGCAGGTAGCCCTCCGCTTCGGCCACCGGGATCTGCACATTCCAGGTCCGGAAGGTCCGCATGATGGTCGTGGCGAGGCTGTGCCAGGTGACCATCTTGTCGTCCTGGCTGATCGGGGTGTGCTCGGACGGCCAATGCGGCGACCGGGGCAGCAGATGCCGGACCGCGGCATGGATGATGCGGGTCTTGACGCAGGTCACGATCATTTCGCCGCCCGGCTGATAGGCGTTGACCGTGCCGATGTCGTAGCCGAATTTCGCGGTTTTGGCGATGCGGTCCTTCAGGTGCGAACCGCCCCGGGAGTAGTAGACCGCGCGCGCCTCGTGCGGGATGACGTTCGCCATCATGCCGCTGGCGAAGGCGTAGAGCACGCCCAGATACGTTCCGCGCTTCTTGTTGAATTCGAAGCCGGCTGCCATCTTGGCCTCGTCCGCCCACGACGGCAGCTGCCGTGCGTACTCCATGAAGTCGCGCATATTCTGCGGCAACCCGGCCGGAATGGGCTGCTCGTTGCGCACCCAGGTCCGGAGCAGATTGTTGATCCGCGGAATGTCCTCGTGGTCCATGACGTCGGCGATCACCGGATCCGCCTCCGGATCCCACACGGTCAGCGGGTCGGCCCCGCCGCCGCTGCCGACCACGGAACCGCTCGGCGACCATGTCCACGGCTCCGCCCGCGCGGTCCGCGCGCCGAGTGCCAGCGCGCCCGCAGCGCCGATCAAACCACTGCCTGCTCGCAGGGCATCGCGCCTGCTGAGACCCAGTCCGTCCATGCTATTGTCCCTCTTCATTGAGAAGCAGATACAGAGATACAAACTCTGTTTCTGAGTATCTTGATGAGACCACACCGTGGCCGCGATCACAAGAAGTTGTCAGGATTTTCGAAACGAAGCGCGTGAGAGGACACCGTGAAGCTGGGATCACCGCCCTCGAAGGGTTCAGGAAACGGCACGTCACCACTCGAACGCGCGTACACCGACGCGGTCGACCGCGTCGACGAGGGTGACGACATCCGCTCGCGCATACTCGACGCGGCAGTCGAACAGTTCGGCGCCCTCGGCGTCCGCCGCTCGACCATGGACGATGTGGCCCGGCGGGCCAATGTCTCCCGCATCACCGTGTACCGCCGTTTCGCGACGAAGGACGCCCTGGTCGAACAGGTGATCGTGCGCGAATACCGGCGCTATTTCGACCAGTTCCTGATCGACATCCGGCACGCGCGCACGGCAGCCGACCGGGTCGTCCTGGGTTTCGTCAGCTCGTTGAAGGTGATCCGCAAGAACCCGATCATCGGCGGCCTGCTCGCCGCCGAACCCGACATGCTCGTCGGATCCATGATCGGCGATCAGGGCCATACGGTCGCCATGGTGCGCCGGTTCGTGGCCGACCAACTCCGCCGCGAACAGCGCGCCGGCCATGTCGCCCAGGAGGTCGACGTCGATC
Source organism: Nocardia aobensis NBRC 100429 (assembly GCF_000308375.1). GTDB lineage: Bacteria > Actinomycetota > Actinomycetes > Mycobacteriales > Mycobacteriaceae > Nocardia > Nocardia aobensis. The sequence goes on from NZ_BAFQ01000292.1 coordinate 9,381, forward strand.
TGGTGGCCGAGTTGATGGTCCGGATCTCCGCCTCCTATCTGGCGGTCCCCAGCCAGGTCATCGACCTCGACGACGACGATCAGGTAGCGGCCCTCGCCCGGCAGTATCTCGTTCCGATGCTCGAGCCGCCCCTCGACCCCGGCGCGGATGCGCCCGCTACTGGGCGCTGATCCCCGCGGATCCCAGATCGAGCTGGTTGAGCAGATTCTGAATCAGGACATAGGGGTTCATCGTCGAAGCCTCCGTCTCCACGGTGAGCGGGCGGCTGCCGCGAGCGGTGCGGGCCCCACGGTCGGGCTCGCCTCTTGGCAGCTCAGAATATTGATTAACATACATAACTAAGCCCAGGGCTGTCTACACTTTCGATGAAGAATGGCGAGCAACTTAGGTGCCCTGCGGAGGCTGCGGGGAGGCGGCCGAGGACAGCAGATGAGCGGTGGCGATCGCGTGCCCCGAGGCGGTCGAGCAACCGTCGCGCGACCGCGGAGTCCGCGGTGATATGGAAAATTGGCCAGGGGCCGGAACAGCGACCGCGACGGTGTCGACGGGGCTGGTGCGCTCCACCGCGATCCAGCGCCGCCGAACCGCTGCAGCACCGACGAGGGCACCTACTTGTGGCCGGTATCCACGATGTATCGAGTTTTGCGGGAGAACAAGCAGGTCAGCGAGTGGCGGGGGTTGGTGCGGCAGCTGGCGAAGGTGTGTCCGGAACCGGTCGCGAACGCACCTCGGCAGTGATGGTGAGGATCACTGGTCGGAGCGGGTATGGACCGGCGCAATCACCGGAGCGGTGGGCAGAGCCGGACTGCGGTGCCTGACACCCGGATCTGCTCCTCGGCCGGATGCAGCGCAACTTCCAGCAGCGAGGGGCGGCCCATGTCGTGGCCCTGGTGGAGGGTCAGCTCGGCGTGCGGCGGGACCAGACCGAGCTGGCGGGCGTACGCGCCGAAGGCGGCAGCGGCTGCGCCCGTGGCGGCGTCTTCAACGACGCCGCCGACCGGGAATGGGTCGCGGACGTGGTAGACCGTCGCGGTTTCGCGCCAGACCAGCTGCACCGTGGTCAGGTTGAGCTGGCGCATCAGGGCAAGCAGGCGGTCGAAGTCGTAGTCCAGGTCGGCCAGTCGCTCCCGGGTGGCGGCCGCCAGCACCAGGTGGTGCACCCCCGCGTACGCGATCCTCGGGGGCAACGCGGGATCCAACTCCCGGTTCGTCCAGCCGAGCGCCGCCAAGGCTTCCGTGACATCCGCCGGGTCTGCCTCGTACACCCGCGGTGGCACGCTGGTGAGCGTGGCCTTCAGCGTTCCGTTTTCCTCGTGGACGGCGACCGGCACCCGGCCCGCCTGGGTGTGGAGGTCGAAGTTCCCGGCTCCGAATCGTTCGCCGAGCGCGATGGCGGTGGCCACAGTGGCGTGGCCGCAGAAGTCCACTTCCGCCTTGGGGCTGAAGAACCGGAGGGTGAAGGACCTGGGGTCGTCCGGGTCGGGGCCGGGGGTGAGAAAGGCGGATTCCGAGTAACCGAGTTCGGCGGCGATCGCGAGCATCGCGGCGTCGTCGAGTCCGGCGGCGTCGAGTAAGACGCCGGCGGGGTTGCCGCCGTGGGGGCTGGTTGCGAAGGCGGTGTAGTGCAGGACGTCGGTGGTGGTCGGAGTGGTCATGGGTGGGATCCCTTCTGGCGGAGCCGGATTGCGAAAGTGGAGGGGAATCGAGGGGGTCACTGGCCGTCGGTCGTGCCCCGTTTCCTCGAGGCGAACAGTGCTAGCAGGGTGCCGGTGGCAAAGGCCGCGGCAGCGAGGGTCGCCGACAGGCGCAGGCCGGGGATGAAATCGCCGGAGGCGGCGAGCGTGCCGAACAGCGCAACCCCGACAGTGCTGCCGACCTGCCGGGAGACGTTGAAGACGGCGGCGGCGATGCCCGCCCCCGACGCCGGGGCTGCGTCGATGATCGCGGCGGTAGCGGCCAGGGCCGTCGTGGTCTGGCCGAGGCCTGTGGCGATCAGGGCGAACAGCAGCACGTAATAGGGAGTGTGCAACCCGGCGACCAGCCAGCCGAGGAAGCCGGTGGTGCCCAGCGCCAGGCCCGCGGCCATCGGGACGTACGGGTCGGTGCGGGCAACGATCCGGCCGAACAGCGGGGCAGCGATCAACCCCATGCACACCGACGGCAGCAGAGCGACGCCGGTGGCCAGGGCGCTGAGGCCGCGTTCCTGCTGGAAGTACAGAGTGGTCAAAAAGAGCATGCCGTAATAGCCGAGGCTGATCAGGAGCCCGACGACAGCGGTGCCGGTGAAGGCCGGGGAGCGGAACAGCGACGGCGGGAGCAGTGGTGAGCGCTCGCCGCGGCCTCCCGCCGCCCGCTTCTCCAGAGCGCACTCGACCAGGGCGAAGGCGACCAGCGCGGCGGCGCCGAGGCCGAAGGCAGCCAGGACCGGCGCGGACGTCCAGCCGTGCGTGCCGGCCTCGTTGAGGCCGTACGCCAAGGCGACGAGCCCGACGACGCCGAGGATCTGTCCCAGCGGGTCCATCCGGCGGACTCCCATCGTGCGCGCGGGGGCGCGGAGGTGGCGCAGGGTGAGGTACACGGCGAGAGCGCCGACGGGCAGATTGAGCCAGAACACGAAGCGCCAGTCGAAGGCAGAGACCAGGACCCCGCCGACGACCGGACCGGCGCCGAAGGCAATGGAGGCAACCGCGCCCCAGAGGGCGACTGCCCTGGCCCGCATCGCGCGATCGGGGTAGGTGGCCTGCAAGAGTGCGAGCGAGGCCGGCACGAGCAGCGCGGCGCCCGCACCCTGGGCGAGCCGTCCGGCGACCAGCAATCCGGGAGATGTGGCGAGGCCGCAGGCCACCGACGCGGTAGTGAAAATCCCGAGGCCGGTCAGGAAGACCCGGCGGTGCCCGAACCGATCGGCGAGGCCGCCGCCGAGCAGGAGCAGCGCCGCGAAGACGGTGCTGTAGCCGTCGACGAGCCACCGCAGGGCGGAGGCTCCGGCGCCGAGGGAGGCGCGGATGTCCGGGAGGGCGACATTGACAACCGTCACGTCGAGCATCACCAGGAAGTAGCCGAGGCTGAGCGCGACCAGCGGGGCCGGCGCGAGCGCGGGTCGCGGGTTATCCGTGCCGGAAAGCGCTGCCGGTCGGGGTGTTCCGGCGGCGCGCTCGGGTCGAGCGGCGAAGTCCGTGAAGGTCATGGAAAAAATCATCGACCCCGGATGCTTCGTCAGCCATCGAAGTGTCGCTGTCCTACGCTGTCGTCATGCCGGATCCGCACCCGCTCAAGCACCAGACCGACATTGCCCGCGCCGCCGCCCTGATCGCCGATCCCTCCCGGGCCGTCATGCTCAAATGCCTGACCGATGGCCGCGCTCTGCCCGCGAGTGCGCTCGCGGGCGAGGCCGCGGTCAGCGCGGCGACGGCCAGCGCGCACCTGGCCAAGCTGGTGGAGGGCGGGTTCGTCACGGTCGCGCAGGAGGGACGGCACCGCTACTACCGCCTCGCGGGCCCTGAGATCAGCGCGGCCCTGGAGGCGCTGGCACTCGTCGCGCCGGCGCTGCCCATCAACTCCCTGAAGGAGAGCAACCGGACCAACGCCCTGTACCGCTCCCGCACGTGCTATGACCATCTGGCCGGACAGCTCGGCGTCGCCCTGATGCAGGCGCTGCTCGACCGTGGCGTGCTCACCGGGAACGACGGCTTCCACCGCCCCGCGCAAGCGGTGCGCGACCGCCTGTCGTCCTACGGGCACGACATCCGCTACGAACTCACCGACACCGGCCGGGAACAACTCCGCGAACTCGGCGTCGATACCGACCGCTTGCCACCGCGCCGGCCCGCGATCCGCTACTGCGTCGACTGGAGCGAGCACCGCAACCACTTGGCCGGCGGCCTCGGCGCAGCCCTGACCGCCCGACTATTCGACCTGGACTGGGTGCGCTGGGGCGCTGCCCCGCGCCTGGTCCACCTGACCGACCAGGGCGCCGCGGGCCTCGAGCAGTCACTCGGCCTGGTACTCGTCAGCGCTTGAACACCCACCGCCACAGGCAGTGGCGCCCTCCGTAATCTGGGCGTTCCCGGAGGAGGGCAGAGTCCTTGTGCCCGAACGCGTATGGAGCGAGAAGGAGTTGGTCGGGCGCGCGGACGGCGCCGGGCCGATCTACAACATGCCCGCGATCGGATCCGAAGACCGCGATCCAGTTCCTCGACTACCTTGTCGCCCGGTTGCCGTTCCAGATGGAGGAGCGATTCGCGGCGGGTAGCGCCTGGCAGGAGTGCGCGACGTTGTTGTACACGCAAGGAGTGGAGGCGACGACAGTGTCGTCAGAACGGACAAAAGGCCCAGCAAATGCCGGGCCTTCTACCTGGTGGGCCTAACGCTCCACAACCCGAACACTATGACCGTCGAGGGGCCGGCGATTCGGATGAGGCCAGTAGGCGTTCGACAAGTTGAAACAGGGCGCAACGGCGATGGGCATACGCCTCGTCGGCCGGCACGGTGAGAGGATGTGGTGCGCTGTCAGCGATCGTGATCGACCCGCTTCCCTGCACCCGGTACCGCTGCCAGCGCCGCGTTGGCCGCGGTACCGTCGGTGGTGGAGGGGATAACCCGCAGTATGACGACGATGCCGTGCGCGCTGCATACGTGCATCGTGTTGAAAAGCTCGAAAGGATAGGGGTCCAAGTGGGTTCGATGACTGCCGAGCTGCAGGTGCCGAGCAGAGGGTGACCATCCGGTCGGGTCGTAGACGACCTGTCGCACCAGTCCGAGGCGCGGCCGGAGGGCGGTGAGCAGTCCTGGAAGTTCGGCGGCCAGGTCTTGTGTGCGGGGCCACCAGACACCGTCGATGTGGCCGGTGCCATCGCGGCGCGGACGCAATCGCAATCGTGGTGTACAGAGCGGTGGGCGACGAGGCGGTGCGGGATGCAAGGTTGCCGATGGCTGCGCCATGAGACGCTCCTGTCACAGCCCGCCAGGGCCGGAATCCGAATCGGAGACGACGCGACCTCGACTGGTCGACATGCGGGATGCCTCCGGATACGGTCCAGCCTACTCGCTGACATCTGCCGGACGACCTGCGCGAATGGAATCGAGGGATGGCGCATGCCGCATCGCCTGTCGGATTCCGCGCTTATGTTGATCATCATCGGTGAACTGGGTCGGCTCGGCTGGCAAGGCCCTGATCGTCGCCCGGCCCGCCGGGCCGCACCGCGCTGGGGGGACACCCACCAGCCGACCGCGTTCCTCACCTCTCGGGTCGATACAACTGGTTCGCGCCATATATACCCGGATACCGTGCGGGAGCGAATCTGCAGATATGCGAGTTCGAGGCCCACACCGAGTGTCTCGACGACGGCCGGCACACGCTGCATCAATTGCGGCATTCCCGGCTGCGGAGCCGGATCAGTGGTGCGGATTACTGCGCGCGCTCACGGGCACGATGGTCGGTGGTCCACACCGGTTGCAGCATGTGCCAGTCGGCCGGGTGCGCGGCGATACCGGCGGCGAACCGGTCGGCCAGGGCTTGGGTCGTGGCCTGCACACCATCGGTGGTGTCGATCGGCGCGCCGACGTGGAAACCCCAGCCGTCGGGGGTGAACCAGCAGTGCACCGGGAGCAAGGGTGCACCGGTGTCGATCGCCAGCCGAGCCGGGCCGGCCGGCATGCAGGCCGGTTCACCGAAGAAGGTGACCGGCACACCCGCGCCGGTCAGGTCGCGTTCACCGAGCAGCCCGACGATCCGCCCCTGCCGCAGCCGCGCGGTCAGCTGCGCGAACGGCGGTGCGGCGCCGCCGGTGAGAGGGACGATCTCGAATCCGAGGCTTTCCCGGAATCGGACGAAGCGGTGGAACAGCGATTCCGGTTGCAGCCGCTCGGCGACGACGGTCGGTGTGCCGACCCGCTGGACCAGCCACACTCCCGCCAGGTCCCAGTTGCCGCTGTGCGGTAACGCCAGCACGGCCCCGCGCCCGTGCCCGACCGCCTGGTGGATGTGTTCGAGCCCGGTGGCCGCCGAGTCGATGGTCGCGGCGAGCCGCACCGGATCCATCGACGGCAGCCGGAACGCTTCACACCAGTAGCGAGCGTAGGAGCGTAGGCTCGCGCGCACGAGATCGTCGGGCACCTGCGCCGCGGTGGTGGACAGCACCCGGGCCAGATTTCGCCGCAGCTGAATCGGACCACCACCGCGAGCAGCGCGATCGGCCGCGACCTCGAACGATCGCATCGCCCACTGCTGCGGCAGGGCCCGCACCAGCCGCCAGCCGGCCGCATACCCGAGATCCCAGGCTCGGTCCTTCGTGGTCATCGGCCACCACCGGCCGATAACGTCACAGTTCTCGTAGCCGCGGCCGTCGGGAGGCATGCAGCAGCCGGCAGCACGCCGAGCCCGAAAGTGATGATCATGACGGCCTCCAACGCCGGTCGGGTGCGGGCCTTATGAGTCGGAGATACCCCATCCGACGGGACGACACCCCCGCGGAGGAAGTTACCTGCGATGCTTCGAACGTCGGCTTGTGCGTACGCGCGCTATCGGCCCGGTGGGCGCCGCGGGCGTGGGTAGGATGGAAGATGCCGGGGGCTTTTCGTACGAAACCACCCGTGATCTCGTCGTCGCCCGGCCAATGAACAGGGCCCGCCACGCGGCCCCGGTCAGGAGCGTCGTGATGACGCGACAACACGAGCCGATCCCGCAGGACCGCTCGCCACGCTTTACCCTCCACAGCCGACCGCCGGTATCACGCCGGTTACCGACACCGCGAGCACCGCGCCCAGGTTCGGTGGATGGGGCCCGGTGGCCCCGCACGACCGACTTGGTCGCCGAACTGTCCGATCTGGAGGCGCTGGGCCGGCGGGCAGGCAGCATCGACCGAATCATGTACAGCATGGACGCCTGGCAGCCGGCACCGAGGCGCGCGATGATCGGCGGACGTTCGGTTCGCCTGGACGGATACCGGCACCTGCCCGCCCACACACTCTGTGTCCTGAGACCGGACCCGACGGACCCGGCAGACCGCGGCACACGCAGCCCATCCTGCGCCCGATCCGCGTCCCGTGTGGGAGGCCTGATATGACACAGAACCCACCGCAGGACAGCGGCGGTGCCGCCGCCGACCGCGGCCCGGGCCGATTCCGGGCCGGCGCCGACGGTGGGCAACCATTCGACAAACCGACCCGCACACCGCGGCTGCTGCTGCGCGAGGGTGACGAGGAATCCGGCGGCGTAGACGGCGCATGGTGGCCCAGAACCGACAACCTCACCACCGAACTGCACGACCTGGTCACCGCCCTCACCGCGCGACTGGGCGCGACCGCCCGGATCAGCTTCGACTGGAATGCGCTGAGCCTGTCCCAACGTCGCATCGACGCGCCCGACGGGATCGAGGTCACCGGCCCGCTTCCGGACCAGCCACCCCAAGTGATGTATGTCTTCGGCCCACACGATCGGCACCTTCGATTGCTGGTGATCAATCCCGCCACCCCCGCAGACCAGGCACAAGCGCAGATGCGCAGGGCCGTAAGCGCCGGCGCCGACAAGCCGGAATCATGAACTACCCCGGGTGGCGACATTGCCGGCCACCGTGCCATGCCGCTGCCCGCCGCTGTCCGATGGTTTCTCGATCGGGACCCCTGTATCTCCGCGGCACCGACATGGACGGCTCGGTCGTCGCGCCTCGTCGCGGCATATTCGTGACGGAACGTGGTCGCGATTCAGGGTTCGCGGCCGTCACTGCCGGGCAGCGTCGTTCCGAGCGGTTCGCCCGGCCGCCGCGAGTACCGATGTCGCGAGGGCAGGATCGGTGCTCTCCGGGATGGCTTGCAACACGATCACGGTGCCGTTGGTCGCGCACAGATACATGATGCCGAACAACTCGAACGGGTACCGGTCCAGTCGCACAGCGCGTCCCGCGACGATGGGATGCCGGTCGGTGGTCGACCAGGTGCGCGGATCGTAGACGATGCGCCATATCTGTTCTGCTCGCGGCCGAACTGCGGCAATCAGATCGGGCAGCTCGGCTGTCAGATTGCTCGATCGTGGCCACCAAGTCGCATCGATATAGCCGCTCGCGTCAGAATCCGGGCGCGGACGGAATCGAGGGGGGTCGGTGAGCGTTCGATCACGGACGGACACAGACGCGCTCAGTGATGGTGGCGTCATGGGACGCTCCTGCCGCGGCCTCCGCGAAGACCGGATATCGCATTCGGGGGACGTCGCTACCTCTGCTGGTCAGCGCACGTGATGCCGCCGAATGCCTCGACTCTACACGCAGCGCTCGGCGCAAGTCCGCTCCCGCAGACCCGTCCCCCTGTTATCCGCCCCGGGCGTGGCAGCGAGCGCCTTTCGGCGAGTGCGGGCCTGCGGATCGGCACAATTCACCGGATGGTGCGGGCGATCCGGTTCCGGCGGCCGCTCGCATAAATTCTCGGTAGCCAGACATCGAAATCAGCGGCGAACCGGTGTCGGTCCGGTAACGACGCCCCTCACGCTGCTAACACCCGGCATCCTTGAGCGATGGTGTAGGTGTCGCCGATCCGACGACGCAGTCCGGCCGCTTCTGCCGACCCGGACGTGGACCCTCGATACGCGTCGGGGCGAATTTCAGCGGTGCGCGGCGCCAGTATCAGCTCGGCGGTTCGGCCAGGTGGCACGCACCTTCGCCGCCCGGCATCACCTATTTCGCGAGACGAACGGTGTGCGATGAAGGACGAGCTCCGTCCCCGTAACGGTACTTCGACGACCAACGCTGCAAGTTTGACCACCTTGCTGCGAGAGACCGCGAACGGCAACACCGATTCCTTCGCCGCGTTCTATCGATCGACCAGACCTCGGTTGCTCGCCAGGCTGACCTTCATCCTGCACAGTCCGGTTCTGGCCGAGGAAGTCAGCCAGGAAATATATCTTCACATCTGGATCGCGGCCGGGGACTACGATGCCGACCGCGGAAGTCCGATGGCATGGCTGATGATGTTCGCGCATCGTCGCGCTGTCGACCAGGTGCGTTCGGAGCAAGCGCTGGCCGACCGCGAACGCGCTTTCGGCCGTAGACAGTTCCCTCCCGACCATGACGTGGTCTACGACGAGGTCGGCCAGCGCCTCGACGAACGCGCCGTCGCCGGGGAAGTGTGCAAACTTCGCAGCCGCCAGCGCGAAGCCATCGAGCTGGCCTTCTACGGTGACCGCACCTACGCTCAGGTCGCCATCGACCTCGACATCCCGCTACCGACCGCCAAAGCGCGGATCCGAGCCGGACTGAAAACCCTCGGCCGCCGCCTGTCATCAAGCTCGCACGACCTTCCGTGAAAGGCGGTCATCCTTCCTCCGCCCCGCGGGCAGCGGCATCGCGTGTGGCGGGATCCGCGCGGGGATGTGACAGTGTGGCCGTGAGGCCGGCCAGCAGGATGTCGAGTCCACGTTCCAATTCGGCGCGGCCGTCGTAATCGGCCAGCAGCGGGGCGAGTCGGCGTAGCAACGGGAATTCTGTGACCGGCAACCGATGCAGACCGAGACGCAGCACTTCGTCGGTCTCTTCCGGGCGTTCCACCAATTCTTGGAGCTCATTGAGCACATGGCCGTAGAGGAAGCCGAACAATGCACGATAGATGTGCAGAGCATCGGCTCCGGAGAAACCGGCACGGGTCAGCAATGCCAGTACGTCCTCGAGCGGCCGTACCACCGCTGGGGAACGTTGCCCGAGCGGTGTCGCCAGCGGCCGCGTCACCAGCAACGGCACCACCCGGGGATGCGCCAGCGCCAGGGCACGGAAATCGCGAGCGACCTTCCGTAGCCCGCCGGCCCAGTCCGGGTCGGCGCTGTCCACTCGCAGTTGCGCGAAGACGATCTCGGCAACACCGTCGAGCACCGCCGCCTTGTTCGGTACATGCCGGTAGATAACCATCGGGTCCCGGCCCACCGCCTCGGCCAAGCGGCGCATCGACAATCCCTCGACGCCGTCACTGTCGATGATCGCCAGCGCCGCCGCGAGTACTCCCACGCGGGTGACCCGACCGGCGCCACGACCATTCGCGGCACGACCCATGCGGGCACCACCTGTCGGATCTTGGACCTCCGATGACGTTTCGTTCATGACGCGGGCTCATTTCCTCCGATGCCGACAACCGTAGATATAAACTGTATACCTACAGCGTTGACATTGTCTCGACATGGGCGTCTACTGGAGTAGTCACTCCCATTCGAGCGTCGGCACCCGCGTCCCTCTTCTTTCGGCGAGTCGGCAGCCACGGATTCGGGCACAGGCAACAGTCGACATGCCGATCATTGCCACCACATCCCGCCTCGACGAGTAAGGACCGGTCCATCATGACCATCGCTCACACAATCGCAACGAAGACCAAGGCTTTTCCGGAAGCAATTCGCCGCTACCTCGATCCCCTACCGGAACGCGCCTCCCCCGCCCCGGCTCCCCTCTCGACGGGCCCGCCCGAAGCCGCGGTGACCCACCACCCACCGCGACTGAGCCTGAAGCCGAAAAATCGTCACTCGGACTACATCGACGGTGCGTGGTGGCCCGAGTCCGCCGACCTCGCTACCGAACTCCCGGATCTACTGGCTGTCTTGACGATTCGGCTGGGTCCGGTCGATCGGATCGTCTACGACCCGGACGGCTGGTCACGGCCACCCCGGCAGATGACGGTCGGAAGTCGTTCGATCGGCCTCGAGCCCTATCCGTTCCACTTGCGCAACACGATGTATGTCGTCGGCGCCGACACCGCCGTCATGGTGCTCCGCGTGATCCTTCCATCCACCGACGCCCGCGCCGCCCACTCCCAATTGGTGGCCGCCGGCACTCCACGGGAGGGATAGATCATGCCCCGCCTCCATACACGACGTCCGATCGTCAACCACTTCGAGACGGACACGTCCGCCTCGGACGAGCGACAGCCCTTCCGCACACCCACACGCACACCCCGTCTGATGCTCCGCGAACGCGGTGCCGTCCCCGGAAACGTCGACGGCGCCTGGTGGCCGTGGACCCCGAATCTCACGTCGGAACTGCACGACCTGATCAGCGCCGTCGCCCCACGCCTCGGGACCACGATGCGCGTCGGATTCGAATGGAACGCAACAAGTCTCGCCCAACGACGCATCGGTACCGACGACCACATTCGCATACAGGGCCGCAGCGACGACCAACCGCCCGAGGTCGTGCATCTCTACGGAGCGCACAACACCGCACTCGCGCTGCTCGTCATCCCCGCCGCCACGGCGCCCGAGGTCGCCCGGGAACGCATGCGGCTTGCCGCGGCCGGCCATCTCGGCCCACCACCCGGACCGTGACACCAGCAACGGACCGATACCCGCTCGAGACAGGAGCGTCGACCATGACACCGGAGAATGTTCACCCGAACAGGGAGAACTCGGGCTCGGTCGGGGAATTGGTACCGCGGCTGCGGCTGAAACCGGACTCGGCGAAGATCGGCTACGTCGACGGAGCGTGGTGGCCGCGCAGCGACGACCTCGTTGTCGAGTTGCCCGCGCTGCTGGCGAGCGTGTCCGGCCGGCTCGGACCCGTCCGCCGGATCACCTACCGCCTCGGTGAGTGGGCGAACGCGCCCAGCGATCTGGTCGTCGAAGGGCTGGCCATCCGCCTCGAAGGCCACCGCAACGGGACCGTCAACACGATCGAAATGCTGGGCACCCGCGACCGTCGACTGGTCATCCTGGTCGTCCCGCCCTACACCGACGACGATCGGGCCCTCGCCGCGATGAACGCCGCCGCCACCACCGGCGACGCCTCAACCGTGGACGAACTGCTGATGATCACCCCGCGAGAACGGCGCAACCGCACCGCTCAAGCGGACGCGGTGCGGCGATGGCGAACCGGCGACCCGAATCCGCACGACCGATGAAAAATCGCAGCGGGCGCGTGCCCGCCGCGCCGACTCGTCGCGGGCTCGTCAACCGGCACACACACTGGGCCGGTCGAACGCGTCGGCTACTCGTTTGAACCGACGCGTTCTCGATCGCTGCATATTCCCGGGAAGATGCGGTGACCTGCCCAGCCCATACCCGAACGGAAGCGACCCAAACCGACTGTCCCTCGTCGAGGGCCTGCTGCCGCAACCCGCGCACAGGCACATCGACCCCAGCGAAGCATCCGCAGTGATCGCCGGCTTCGTCGTACTCATCTTCGGCGATCAACTAGCGCAACGAGTTCGCGCGATGCCACATAACAGCGAATCCGCAGGTCAGTGACCTGCGGATTCGCTGTGAAGTGGAGCTAAGGGGACTCGAACCCCTGACCCCCACACTGCCAGTGTGGTGCGCTACCAGCTGCGCCATAGCCCCAGATTTTCGCACCCCGGGGGTGTTCCCCGCGTGCTTGAAAGAAGTTACACCACCTGAGTTCGGCGCACCAAATCGCCTGCATACAGGGGTGGTGGAACACACGTTCGAACGATAGACTCGAACACATGTTCGATGGCAGAGAGCTTCAGGCGATGAGCGACGAGGGGCTGGTCGATGCGCTGCGACGGGCACATGGGGCGGCGGCATTCGCACAGGCGGCGGAGGTGCGGGCGGTGCGCGAGTTGTATCGGCGGCATCGCGCCGGCAACGCCGCGCCCGGACCGGGCGGGGTGCGGGCGGGAGAGTTCGCCGCGGCGGAAGTCTCGACGGCGGTGCAGGTTTCCGAGCAAGTCGCGGCCGCGCTGATCGATATCGGGCTGGCACTGGACGCGCTGCCGCATACGCGGGAGGCGTTCGGATCCGGCCGCATCGATCTGTCGCGGGTGCAGGTGATCGTCGACAATGCGCGCGGACTGTCCAGCGATCTGCTGGCCGATCTCGAAGTCCCGCTCGTCGAGGCCGCCGCACGGACCACACCGGCCCGGCTACGGCAGACCGCGCGGCGCTGGTTGAGCCGACTCGACGGCCCGGGTGAGCAGCGGCGGCGGGAACAGCGTGAGGACTGTCGCGATATCCGCCTGACCGCGGTCCAGGACGGCGCCGCGGTCGTGGCGGGTCTTCTGCCCGCGGACGGGGCAGAAACGATCGCGATGCGACTGCGGGACATGGCATACGAGGTGTGCCCCGAGGACCCGCGCACCATGCCGCAACGCCGCGCGGACGCGCTCGTCGCCCTCGCCGAGGGGGCGCAGCGGCTCGACTGTGCCTGTGGACGCGGAAAGCGCTGTACCGCAACAGTTTCCGAGAACCTCGCGTCGGATGCGCGACGCACGTCCGGACGTGCCAGGACTCGCCGCCCGCTGATCCAGGTCGGTGTCAGCGCCGAAGCTCTGAGCGGGGAGAGCGAGGAACCCGCCTATCTGGCGGGCTACGGGCCGATCGACGCCGAGCTTGCGCGGCGGATCGCCGAGCGGGGCGAATCGGTCTCCGTGGCCGAATCCGCCGTGCGAATGGACGGCCTGTGCGCATTCCCGGGCTGCGTAATGCCCGCCGCGACAACAGACTTGCCCGTACCGGAGGGGAGCACGGGCAATACCGACGGGAATCGGCCCGGTGGTGCCGCCGGCAGCCAGAAGAATCGGGATGTCGCGCCCGGAACGGAATCGCCGATCGGGAAATCCGCATACGCCCGCGGCAACGGCCGTACAGCAGCGGGGGCATCCCACGCGAGTTCGCCGAGCGGACAACGGTTTACGTTGTGTTCCCATCATTCCCGCTTGGCGCTGCTCACCGTGCAGCGCAGGACCCGGTGGGAGGTGCGCCGGCTCGATGCGGACCGGGTGCGGTGGACGAGTCCGACCGGCGACGTGCACACCACGGTCGACGAGGTGGCTCGCTACCTGTTCCCGCATCGGGATACCGAGACGCCGATGGTCGGCTCGGGCCCGGTATCCACATCCGTTGCGGCATGGCCTGTTTCGACGCTCGACCCGGCATACCCGATCGGGGATCACGCCCTGGTGCATCGACGCCTCGCGGAGGGCACACCGGAGGACTGTCTCCTGGCCGGTGAAAGTTACCGGCGCTGAACATCTTTCGCACCACAACTGCACACACGAGTGATCGGAGGACACCGCGAACACCATGACTTGCCAGGATCGTCCACCCGCGCCGACCGTTATCGACGCCGGTGTGGAACGGGAACGGATCGCCGCGCTCGAGAAGTTGCGGCTCCGGCTGGAATCCGAACTCGACCGCACGGCCGCGGGCACCGGTTATGCCGCCATGGCAGGGCAATTGCGTGACACCGTGAACGCGATCGCGGACGCGCGCAATCGCATCTACGAGGTGCTACTCGGCGACGACGAGATCTGTTGAACGCCGGTACTACGACTCCGGCCCGGGCGGTTGGGGATACCGTCCGGGCCGGGACCTCGACAAGCGCGACAGTGCCGCGCGGAGGTGATCAGCTCACCAGTTTGGTGACCCAATCCGAATTCTCCACGTCGACGTTCTTGCCGCCGTCGAGCACGGTGGGGGTCTGCACCTGGCCGACCGCGTCCTTCAAGGCCGCGAGCGACGACTGGGCGTGGTTACGCGCCGAGTCCACCCGGTCCCCCTTGGCGATGCAGGATTGCACGTCGGCGGGCGCACCGGAATCCTTGGCGATCGCGGCCAATTGATCGTTGGTCAGATTGCCGCCGTCTTCGCTGGGCTGCTTCGTGGTGAACAGCGCCATGTGGAATTTCGAAAACACCGGGCCGTCACCGGCATCGGCCACACATTCGCTGGCGGCCACCGCGCGGGTGGAATAGTCCTTACTGCTCGACTTGGGATCCAGGAAGTTCACGAACCGGTAGCGCACCGCGAGCTTCCCCTGGTCTATCGCTTTGGCGATCTGCTGTCCGTAGTAATGCTCGAGCGCCCCGCAGGACGGGCACATCGGATCCTCGAACATATCGATCGTCTTCGCCGCGGCGGTCTTACCGAGCACGATCGCGCCGTCGGAATCCAGTAGCGCCTGCACGGCGGGATCGTGCGCGGCGCCGTAGCCGTCCTCCTGCACCGTCAGACCATGGTCGCTGTTCCAGCGCACGACGAGCACCACGATCACCGCGACGACGACCAGAGCCACCGCGCCCAGCGCATACGTGGTGCGGTTCGACATCGGTCGCGGTGTGTATTTCGAATCCGAGGAATTCACGGCGTCCACTCTGCCAAAACCGGTCCCTCGCCGGAATCCGGCCGTCCGATTTCCCGGCAACCGGATATCGCCGGCCTACGCCCGCGGTTCCTCCGCCTCGCCTGCGGGCACACCGACCAGTCCGTAGAGGACCAATTCCTCGAGCGAGCGGGCGAACCCCTCCGTATCGTCGATATCCCGGATACACATGGCGAACAGCGCGGCGCCGGCGATCATATCCAGCACGGTGTCCGAATCGACCCCGCCGCGGACGGCCCCGGAATCCAGATATCGCGCTAGTTCGCGCCGGGTCGGCGTATCAAGCCGTGCCGAAAGTTTCTGATACAGACCGGAATCCGCACGCATCTCGGTCATCAGCCCGGGCATCGCCTCGCGCGCGGGCCGCGCCCCGAAGAGCTGGATCGTGCCCCGGATCACCGTGCGGATCTCTTCGACCAGATCGGTCGCCACCTCTTCGCCGCCGACGTCCGGAAAGACCGCTCGCGCGATCAGATGCGCCTTCGACGGCCAGCGCCGGTAGATCGCGGGCCGGCTCACCCCGGCGCGGGTGGCGATCGCATCGATCGACACGGCGGCATAGCCCCGTTCCACCAGCAGCTCGCGGGCAGCCTCGAGGATCGCTCGATCCACCTCCGGATCGCGATGCGGCCCGAGTCGATGGCGAGCGTTCACGACACAACCGTCCTTGTCAGCGCGAGCATCAGTCGTTACAGTCTGTCACATCTGAGTCGTTACATTCTGTAACTGCTGAATTCGAGGAGACGTCGTGTCCACTACCGACCAGCCGATCGCCGCCACGGATACCTATCGGCCACTCCCCCTGCTCGAGGGCAAGGTCGTCGTACTGTCGGGTGTGGGCCCGGGTCTCGGCCGCGCACTGGGCGCCGAGGCCGCCCGGATGGGCGCGGATCTGGTGCTGGTCAGCCGCACCGAGCGACGGCTGGAGAAGATGGCCGAGGTGGTGCGGTCCCACGGCCGCAAGGCGCTGGTGGTGCCCACCGACATCACCGACGAAGAGCAGCGCAGTGCGCTGGTCGAGCGGGCCCTCGCCGAATTCGGCCGAGTCGACTGCCTGATCAACAACGCCTTCGCCATCCCGCCGATGGAACCGATCACCGGGATCGAGCTGGACGCGCTGCGCACCGCGAACGAGACGAATGTCTTCGCGCCGCTGCGGCTTTCGACACTGTTCGCCGATGCGCTGGCCGCCACGCGCGGCTCGATCATCATGCTGAATTCCTGTGTGAGCTTCGATTCCGAGCCGATCTACGCCGGGTACAAACTGTCGAAGGGCACACTCGCCCATCTCGCCTCGTCGCTGGCCACCGAACTGGGCCCGCGCGGCATCCGGGTCAACAGCGTCGCGCCCTCCTACATCTACGAGGACGTGAACAAGGCCTACTTCGACTGGCTCGCCGCCCAGGACGGCGTCACCCACGAGGAGATCTACCGGCGCAAGGCCGAACCCACCGACCTCAAACGCCTCGCCGCCCCGGAGGAGGTGGCCCGCGCCGCCCTGTTCCTCGCCAGCGACCTCGCCTCCGCCGTCACGGGACAGATTCTCACCGTCGACTGCGGCGAATACCACAATTGAAATAATCACGGCTGCAAGGAGTTCCGGTGACCGACGCGAAGAAGCGAATCGTCCTCTGGGGTACCGGGGTGGTGGGCTCGATGGTGCTCGCCGAGATCATCCGCCATCCGGTCTTCGAACTGGTGGGCGTCGGTGTCAGCAACCCGGACAAGGTCGGGCGTGACGCCGGACTGCTGTGCGGCGGCGGCGAAACCGGTATCCGCGCCACGGATTCGGTGGCGGAACTGATCGCGCTGCGCCCCGACGCGGTGGTGCACTACGGGCCGACCGCACAGTTCGCCGACGAGAACATCCGGGTCATCGGGTCGTTCCTGCGGGCGGGGATCGACGTGTGCTCGACCGCGATGACACCGTGGGTGTGGCCGGAGATGGCGCAGACACCCGCCGCCTGGCGCGATCCGATCACCGAGGCGTGCGCCGCTGGTGGCGCGTCCTGCTTCACCACCGGTATCGATCCGGGCTTCGCCAACGACCTGTTCCCGATGACACTGCTGGGCCTGTGCGGGGAGGTGGAGTCGGTGCGCGCCTCGGAGCTGCTCGACTACACCTCCTACGAGGGCGATTACGAAGTCGAGATGGGCATCGGGCGGCCGCCGGAATTCCAGGCCATGCTGGAGATACCCGAGCTGCTGATCATGGCGTGGGGCGCCACCGTGCCGATGATCGCGACGGCCGTCGGCATCGAACTCGACACCATCACGACCACGTGGGAGAAATGGGTGACTCCCGTGGATCGGCCGTCCGCGAAGGGTGTCGTCGCGGCCGGCGACGTCGCCGCCATCCGGTTCACGATCAACGGGGTCTACCGCGGCCGCGAGGTCATCACGCTCGAGCACGTCAACCGCATCGGCACCGACGCGGCTCCCGACTGGCCCGCCGGCACGAAGGACGATGTGTACCGGGTCGACATCGTCGGCTCGCCGTCCATCTCGCAGGAAACCTCCTTCCGGTTCACCGACGGATCGGGGCGCACCCCCGCTGTGGCCGGATGTCTCGCCACCGGGATGCGGGCCCTGAATGCCGTTCCCGCGGTCAACGCCCTGCCGCCCGGTTGGGTGACACCGCTGGACCTGCCCCTCGTCCCCGGCATCGGCACCATTCGCTGAGATACCGGAAGGCGCTCTCCCGCAGCGTCTTTCGGGGGCAGCTCCGAATTCGCGCCGCAGGCCGAGTAGGCCGGCGACGCGAACTCGCAGCCTGTGCTCACTTCGCCGGCTGCCCCTTCGGGACGAACGGCTCGTTGATTGTGGTGAAGTACTGAATCACCGAGGCGACGGCCACCGGGGCCGCGACCAGCAAGGCGCCCGCGAAGGCGCCGATCCCCGCACCCACGGCGATCCCGGCCAGACAGCCCGCCAGGGGCCCCGCACCGAACAGCGCCGCGAGAATGCCGGTGACGACGGCGCCGACCAGCGCTCCGCCGATACATCCGGCGATACCGCCGATCGCGGTGCCGACCGCGGCGCCACCCGCGGCGGCGGTCGTAATCTGCAGCGCGGCACGGGAAAACGCCGCCTGCTCTCGCTCGTAGCGGGTACGCCACGGCGCCTCGTCCTCGAACGGCAGCGCGACCGGAGTGAGGGTGGCGGTGTGGTCACGAATCGATGCCTCGACCGGATAGGCGACGTCGTCGATACGAATCGTCAGCGGGATCCCCGCCAGTACCGCACCGGCGGCGGATCTGATCCGGAAGATCCCGTCCGAGACGTCCATCGAGCCCGAATCGGTGGTGATCACCGCTGCGGCACCGGTATTCATGGCCCGGTAGTGCACGGCGCCGTCCGTGGCAGCACTGTTCGGTGCCGGCGCCGCGGTATCCGGCAGGGCAGGGTCGGCCGCGGCGTACGCGGACGAGGCGGTGACGGTCGCGATGGCGAGCGTGGTGGCGGCTACCCAGCGTTGAACCCTCATCGGTTCTCCTCTCGAAAATCACCGTGGCACTGCACAATTGCGGACACGGCCGACGGTGATACGCAAACAACATGCCTGTGGAACATGTCACAGCGCGGCGCGTGCAGGGAGCGGCCTCTCGTTCAGCGGGACACGGGCGGTGAACCGGGGATCCGCGCCGGATCGCCGGCTGTCGGCACACACTTCGGTCAGCGCACGACGAATCGCCGCCGGCACGGGCCGGCGGCGAGACACTCTGTGTCGCAGTGAGTTTCAGTGACCGCAGGAGGTGGCGGTCGGCTCGCCCGCCATCACCCGCGCCACGAAATCCTGAGCGTCGGCCAGTGACGCGGGCACACTGCCGCGATGATCCTGGCCGTCGTAGACCCGGTAGTCGATGCGAACTCCCCTGCCGCACAGCGTTTTCACCAGAGCGTCGGTACCCGGTTTCGCGACGGCGGCATCGGCCGTGCCCTGGGCGATCATCGTCGGCACGGTCGGGGTCACGCGGCTGGGGTCCTGCTCGTCCAGATAGCGGGTCAGCGGTCCGACGTCCGCGTTCGGCGCGAAGACCTGCGCCGGCGGCACCGGTGGCACCGCGCGGATCTGGGCGAGGCAGCCGGTCCGCGCGGCGGTGAGCAGCGGCGCGGCCTGCGGCGTCACCAACGCGTCCGGATCGATGGCCGGTTCGGCGGCGTGCGCGCCCAGCAGAATCACCGGCAGGAAAGCTTCGGCCCCTTCGGCGCCGGGGCGATTCGATCGCAGGTAGTCGACGGTCCCGCTCAGCCCCACCCCACCGGGCGCGATCGACACCGCACCCTTCAGCTCCAGTTCAGGCGCCCGCGCGGCCCCGGCCTGCGCGGTGAACAACGCCGCCTGCCCGCCCTGACTGTGCCCGGCGACGACCCAGCGCTTCCCGATCGTGGGATCCAGCGCCCGGGCCGCGCGCACGATGTCGACGACCGTATCGGCCTCGCTCGCGCCGTTGATGTACGGATGCCCGCCGGGAGTGCCGAGCCCTTCGTAATCGGTCTGAACCACGGCATAGCCCTTGGCGACCCAGCTGCCGAGGATCCGGTTCACCGGTCCCAGGTAGTCGTGATCCGGACCGTCCGCGGTGTCGGCGGAGGGCGCGCAGGTGTCGGCGTAGCCGGTGGTCCCGTGGGCCCAGCTCAGCACCGGCCAGCCGTCCTTCGGCGGTGCTCCCGCAGGCACCGCGACGGTGCCCGACACCACGATCGGCTGCCCGTGCGCATCGTCGGAGACATAGGTGATCAGGCGCGTGCTCGCCGCACCGGACAGGGCGGCGGCACTCGTCAGCGGCCGCGCGGTCAGCAACTGTCCCGCGCGCAGGGTGGCGGGATCGGTCTCCGAGGCGCCGGAGCAGGCGACGGCCGCCAAGCCCACTGCCAGGACACCGACGCCGATCCGAGCCGATTTCCGTATTCGACGAGCCGGCACGGTGATCTCCGTTCTGTGGATCCAGTAGGTCGGCCACAGGGTAGGGCGGTCTCGGCGATCGAAGGCCGATGCTCCCGCCAGGTAGGACCGCGCGGCCGACGTCGCGGCACTCAGTCGGCGGACGCGGTGACCAGATGCCTCCGCAGCGGCTCGCGCACCACCGTCCATCCGGCCGCGGCCACCACCAGCAGCGCACCGGTCACCGTGAGCGCGAATCCGAACGACACCCGCTGCGCCAGCCACCCGATGGCGATCGGCCCCACGACGGTGCCCAGATCGGCGGCCATCTGATAACCGGCCAGCACCGGGCCACCGCGCGCCCGCGGGCCGATCACATCGGCGACCGCAGCCTGCTGCGCGGGTGTGTACATTCCGGAGCCGAGACCGGCCACGAACGAGGCCCCCAGCAGCCACACCACATTCGGCGCGAGCCCCAGCGCGATCGTGCCCGTCGCGCACACCAGGGTGCCGGCGATCAGGAAGGGTCTGCGCCCCCATTGGTCCGACAAGCGGCCGGAGGCGAACAGCACCGCGGCATTCCCCGAGGCGAAGACCGTCAACGCCACCCCCGCGACTCCCGGCGACTCGCCGAGAACCTCCACGACCAGCAGCGGAACCAGCGCCATCCGCACGCCGAACACCGCCGCGCCGTTGGCGAAGTTGGACCACAGCACGGCCCGGTACACCGGATCGGCCAGTGCGCGACCGAAACTCACCACCGACATCGGCTCGGCGCCCACCGGTTCGGCCAGATGCGAACCGCGCAGCTTCCAGAA
This sequence comes from Nocardia aobensis NBRC 100429, assembly GCF_000308375.1. Classification (GTDB taxonomy): domain Bacteria; phylum Actinomycetota; class Actinomycetes; order Mycobacteriales; family Mycobacteriaceae; genus Nocardia; species Nocardia aobensis. Next base: position 30,164 of record NZ_BAFQ01000292.1, read on the forward strand.
CACCACGCCACTCGCCGCCAGCAGGGCCACCGCGTAGATCGCGAACGGCGCACGCAGCCCCAGCCCGCTCAGCGCACCACCGAGCAGCGGACCGGCCAGCGAGCCGATCAGGAAACTGGTGGACCACAACCCGGACACCCGCCCCCGCTCACCGGGCGGCGACAGCCGGATGACCAGTCCCAGCGAGGAGACCGTGAACATGGTCGATCCGATCCCGCCCAGCGAACGCAGCACGATCAGCTGCCAATAGGTCTGTGCCAGCGCACACGCGCCGGTGGACAGGGCCACGACCAGCAGACCCGTGAGATACAGCGCGCGCTCACCGAACCGCTGCACCAGCCGCCCGCTCACCGGCGCGAACAGCAGGCGCATCAGCGCGAAACTGCTCACGATCGCCGAGGCGGCCGCGACATCGACGCCGAAGCTGCGGGCGAACTGCGGCAACGCCGGTGCGACCAGCCCGAATCCGAGCGCGATGATGAATGCCGCGCCGATCAGCACCCAGGTCTCGGCGGGCAGCCGGGAACCGGCACCGTGACTGTCGTTCACCACATGCCCGCGAATCAGTCGACCGCGGACTCCTCGATGCCGAGTGCGCGTCCGACCACTTCCTCCGCGGCCGCCTGCACCTGCGCCAGATGTTCGGGTCCCTCGAACGATTCGGCGTAGATCTTGTACTTGTCCTCGGTGCCCGACGGGCGGGCCGCGAACCACGCGTTCTCGGTGGTGACCTTGACCCCGCCCAGCGCCGCGCCGTTGCCGCGGGCGCGGGTCTGCACCGACAGCACCGATTCCCCGGCGATGTCGGTGGTGGTGATGTCGTCCGGTGTCAGTGCGGCCAGCCGCCGCTTCTGCTCGGCATTCGCGACGGCATCGATGCGCGCGTAAGCCGGTGTGCCGTAACGCTTTTCGAGTTCGGCGTAGCGCGCCGACGGACTCTGGCCGGTGACCGCGGTGATCTCGGCGGCCAGCAGCGCCAGCAGGATGCCGTCCTTGTCCGTGGTCCACACCGTGCCGTCGTGGCGCAGGAACGAGGCCCCGGCGCTCTCCTCACCGCCGAAAGCCAGGGAACCGCTGAACAATCCGGGGACGAACCATTTGAAGCCGACCGGCACCTCGTGGGTCTGCCGGCCCAGCACGCCGACCACGCGATCGATCATCGAGGAGGTCACCGCGGTCTTGCCGATCTTGGTCAGCGCGTCCCATCCCATCCGGTTGGCGACCAGATATTCGATGGCGACCGCCAGGAAGTGGTTGGGATTCATCAATCCCGCATCGGGTGTCACGATGCCGTGCCGGTCGGCGTCGGCGTCGTTGCCGGTGGAGATGTCGTAGTCGTCGCGGATCGCCACCAGCGAGGCCATCGCATAGCGCGAGGACGGATCCATCCGGATCTTGCCGTCGCTGTCGAGAGTCATGAACCGCCAAGTGGGGTCGACGAACGGATTGACCACCTCGAGTTCGAGGTCGTAGCGCTGGCCGATCTCCTCCCAGTAGTCGACGCTGGCGCCGCCCATCGGGTCCGCGCCCAACCGGATTCCGGCGCCGCGCACCGCGTCCAGATTCAACACGTTGGGCAGATCGGCGATGTATTGGTCGAGATAGTCGTAGCGCTGCACACCGGTGGCCAGCGCATGCTGCAGCGTGGTGCGTTTGATTCCGGCCAGCCCGCCACGCAGCAGTTCGTTGGCGCGCTCGGCGATGGCGTCGGTCGCGACCGTATCGGCCGGCCCGCCGTGCGGCGGGTTGTATTTGAAACCGCCGTCGCGGGGCGGATTGTGCGACGGCGTGACCACGATGCCGTCGGCCTGATGGCGGGTGCCGCCCCGATTGTGGCGCAGCACCGCGTGACTGAGCGCCGGGGTCGGCGTATAACGCCCGCGGCTGTCGATCACGGCGGTCACATCGTTGGCGGCCAGCACCTCCAGCGCGGTGGTCCACGCCGGTTCCGAGAGCGCGTGGGTGTCGCGAGCCAGATACACCGGGCCGGTGATGCCGCGGGTGGCGCGATACTCCACGATCGCCTGGGTGATGGCGAGGATGTGGGCCTCGTTGAACGCGCAATCGAGGCTCGAACCGCGATGGCCGGACGTGCCGAAGACCACCTGCTGGGCGGGTTCGGCGGGATCGGGGATGCGGCTGTAGTACGCCGTCACCAGATGCGGCAGATCCTCGAGATCGCTGGCCCGCGCCGGTCGGCCGGCTCGATCGTGGGCCATGCTCGGGCCTCCCTTCCTCGGCGCCTGCGCCCGGCTCGTCATCACAATCACGGCGACACCCCGCCCGACTGCCACACCTGGACCGCGGACAGGGTCACGGTCCCGGATTCGAAGAGTTCGGCGTTGGCCACCACGAAATCGCGCAGCAGCTGCGAATCGTCGATGATCATCACCATCACGGGCAGGTTCTCGGCGAGATCCAGCATGCGGCTGGTGTGGATGCGCGAGGAGACGCCGTAGCCCTCCATACCGCGCCAGACGCTGGCCCCGGCCAGGCCGCTGTCGCGCGCCCGCCGCACGATCTCGTGATAGCGGGGCCGATGCTTGTAGTGGTCGTCCTCACCGAGCAGCACCGTCAAGCGGGCCGCGGACCGCCAGCGTGGATCCGGCTGCCACGCATCGGCTTCGGTGACGATCTGCATCGCGGACTCGTCCGGTGCTTCACTCATCGCCAACCCCCTGTCGTCGTGCCGTACCAGTTGTCCGTTCTGCCGCGCCGCGCGCTGTCACCACCACCGCCCACCGATCCGAGCGGCGGACCCACCACACCCGATCCGTGCAGTCTAGAGCGTCGTCCGATCGGGCGGAGCAGCGGTCGCATATGCCACAGAGAGCTGTCCAGACTAACGGATTCGCTTGCGACGAGCAAAAACTCGTCCGGGCCACGCTCGGCCCCTCCGGCGTGACCACCACCGCGGCGCCGGTTCGCGAACCCACCTGGTGCACCTCCCTGCCCGACCGAATGTGTGGAGACATGCTAACTGTCAGCGATCGCGCCGCGGCCCGGCATCCGGGTCGCACGGGCCCGCCACATCGACTGCGCGGCCCCGACCGGGCGATGTCCGGGCGACGGATTCGGCCTGCCCTGTTCGGCTCCCATCCGCGATCCGCCGTATCGCACACGACTCGGCAGCCCCCGTCCCGAACCGCTTCACCAGCGCCGCCCTGCCGCTAGCCGTCGGTTTGCTCTCCGGCGGCACGGAGAGGAGTAACCGAATCCGCACCGGTCACTGCCCGGACGGGTGCCGGCGCATCGCGGCCCCGTCCACGGCAGTAGCCACCGAACGACGCTCGGGCGCGTCCCTCGTGTCGCCGCGGCCGGCCGGTGGCTCCGGCGACGAGACGACGCGGCCCGTGCCGTACGCACCCGGGACAGCGGCGGACCCGTTCGCGGACTTCACCCAGCGCGACCCGCACCGAGAGACGACGGTGCCCCGGACTCGTCGAGTCCGGGGCACCTATCCGATTGTCACGCAGGGTGATTCACCCTGTGACCGCGGTCGTGCTCAGTGCGCCAGCACCGGCTCGCCCTCGGCCGGGGCCGGTGCGGTGCTGGGCATCAGCACCGCCGCGGCGACCGCGCCGACCACGAAAATCGCTGTCGCCCACCAGAAGCTGGTGGTGTAGCTCTTGATCAGCGATTCGGCGACCGCGAGCTGGGTGGGCTGGCGGCCGGACAGGTAGTTCGCCGCCGCCGAGGACGCGATGGTGCTCAGCAACGCGGTACCGATCGAGCCACCGACCTGCTGGCTGGTGTTCACCATCGCCGAGGCCACACCGGCGTCCTCGTGGTGCACACCGGCGGTCGACCCCTGGAAGGCGGTCGACATGGCGCCACCGAGACCCAGGCCCAGCAGGATCAACGCCGGGAGGATGTGCGAGGCGTAGCCGGTGTCCAGTCCGATCCGGGTCAGCCACGCCATCCCGGCGGCCGCGATCAGGAAGCCGGCGGCGACGGTGATCTTCGGTCCGATCCTGGGCAGCAGCAGCGAGGGCACCGTGGTCGAGGAGGCGATCATCGCCGCGATCATCGGCAGGAACGCGACGCCGGTCATGATCGGCGAGTACTTCAGCGTCAGCTGCATGTAGTAGGTCAGGAACAGGAAGATCGCGAACATCCCGATACCCATGACGAAGACCGTCATGTAGGAACCGGCCGGGTGCGGTCGAGCAGGATCCGCAGCGGCAGCAGCGGGTGCTCGACGCGGGTCTGGAGCCACGCGAACACGCCCAGCAGCACCGCACCGCCGATGAGGAAGGTCAGGGTGAGCCCGTTGGACCAGCCGTGCGATTCCGCGTGCGAGAAGCCGTAGACGATGCCGAACAGGGCGGCACTGACCGTGATCGTGCCCGGGATGTCGAGCTTGGGCCGGTGCTCGGCGGTGTGCTTGGCCAGCAGCAGCACGGCGCCGACCAGCGCGACGGCGGCGAAGATCAGGTTGACGTACATCACCCAGCGCCACGAGGCCCATTCGGTGAGCGCGCCACCGAGCAGCAGGCCGAGCGCGCCACCGGTACCGGCGACGGCACCGAAGATGCCGAAGGCCTTGGCCCGCTCCGACGGTTCGGTGAAGGTCACCGTCAGCAGCGACAACGCGGCGGGCGCGAGGAGAGCGCCGAACACACCCTGGGCGACACGAGCCACCACGAGCATTTCGAAGCCGTTGGCCGCGCCACCGACCGCGGAGGCGACCGCGAAGCCGACCAGTCCGATGATGAAGGTGGTGCGTCTGCCGAACAGATCGCTCAGCCGGCCGCCCAGCAGCAGGAGGCTGCCGAAGGCCAGGGCATAACCGGTGACCACCCACTGGCGGTCGGCGTTGGAGAAGCCGAGGTCCAATTGGGCCTCGGGAAGTGCGATATTCACCACGGTCGCGTCCAGCACGACCATCAGCTGGGCGACGCCGAGCACGGCGAGCACCCACCAGCGCATTGCGTGCGAGCCACGGCGGCCCGCGGAGCCGGACGAATGCCTCGACGGCAGGTCCGACCGGCTCTTTTCGAGATCGATCGCGGAAGTCATGGGGTTCCTTGTCCGACGGCGGTTGAGGTGGAAGTTGAAGTGGAGGAGTCGCCTCCGCTTGCATGGAAAGCTATCACGATAACGGAGAGAGCGCCTCCGGTTAATCCCCGAACTTGGTAATATCGCAGTGTGAATCACGCCACGGCCGCTCCCGCTCCCCGGCGCCTGCGCGCCGATGCCGCCCGCAACCACGCGCGGATCCTCAGAGCGGCCAGAGACCTGTTCGCCGATCGTGGCCTGGAGGTGACCCTCGACGACGTCGCGGAGGCGGCCGGCGTGGGCGTGGGCACGGTCTACCGGCGCTTCGCGAACAAGCAGGAGCTCATCGGCGAGGTCTTCGACCAGACCGTCACCGATATGGCCGAGGCGACCGAGGCCGCCTATGCCGATCCCGACACCTGGCACGGACTGACCGTGCTGTTCGAGTGGTGCTGCGAACATATGGCCAGCAACCGCGGCTTCGGTGAGGTGATGCTCGAGCTGCCCGACGCCATGGAGCGCTTCGTCTCGGTTCGCGAACGGATCAAGCCGATGGTCACCAGGTTGTTCGACAAGGCCGCCGCCGAGGGCGTCCTGCGGCCCGGGATCGCCGCGTCGGACTTCTTCGCGATGATCAACATGGTGGAGGCGATCGCAAGCTTCGCCAAGCCGGTGAATCCCGAGGTCTGGCGCCGCTACATGGCCATCGTCCTGGACGGCGTGCGCGGCGACTGCATCCCGCGGCAACAGCTGACGGTTCCGCCCCTGAACGACGACGACGTCGATCAAGCGAAGGAAGCCGTATTCGCCTGCCGCAGAAGGTAATTCCCTGCCCGGCACCGTGCACCCGCCAACGTTACCGAGCGATCACCCCGCAACGTAAGTACCGCGTCCCGATCGCGGACGTGTGATCGGACACGTTCGCGCTCGAACGAGGGCTGGCGCACAGTTCGGCCATGTTCTAAAGTTGGACGCATGACCAATTCGTGGGTGAACTGGGCCGGCGATCAACGGTGCGCGCCGGCCACCTACGCCGCTCCGCGCACACGTGACGACGTCGCCGAACTTCTGGCCCGGGCCGAGGCCGAGGGCCATACCGTGCGCGTGGCCGGAGCCGGGCATTCGTTCACCGACACCGTGCTCACCGACGGCACCCTGTTGCAGCTCTCGCAGCTGAACCGGATTCTGCAGGTCGACCGCGCCACGGGCCTGGCGCGCGTGGAGGCGGGTGCGACGCTGAACGAGCTGAGTACCGCCCTGCACCCGCTCGGCCTGGCCTTCCCCAACCTCGGCGACATCGATGTGCAGTCGATCGCCGGCGCGACCGCGACCGCCACCCACGGCACCGGCGCGGCGCTGCAGAACATTTCCGCCGCACTGCATTCGGTGGAACTGATGCTCGCCGACGGGAGCGTGATCGAACTCGACGAACGCAGCGACCCCGACGGCTGGCGCGCGGCACGGGTGAACCTCGGCGCACTCGGTGTGGTGACCGCGGTGACGCTGCAGCTGGTGCCGTCGTTCGTCCTCGAGGGAGTCGAGCGGCCCGTTCCGGTCGAGGAGGTGCTGACCGATCTGGACGAATTCGTCGACGGCAACGAACATTTCGAGTTCTACATGTTCGCGCACAGCCCACTGGCGATGACCAAGCGCAACAACCGCGTCCAGCTCGCCGAACAGCCCCGCGCCAAGGCCGTGGACTGGTTCGCCGACATCCTGATGTCCAACCACACCTTCGACGCGCTGTGCCGCCTCGCCCGCCGGCAACCGAGCCTGATCCCGTGGATCCACCGCGGCGCGGCCTATGCCGGCAGCTACCGCCGCCAGATCGACCGCTCCTACCGAGTCTTCGCCTCCCCCAGGCTGTTTCGCTTCACCGAGATGGAATACGCCATCCCGCGCGAATACGCCGTCGACGCCATTCGCGAGATCAAAGCCGTTGGGCAGCACTTCGATTCGCCGATGCCGACCGAGGTGCGATTCGTGGCGCCCGACGACGCGTTCCTTTCCCCCGCCGGAGGTCGCGACACCTGCTACATCGCCGTGCACCAATACCGCGGCATGGACTACGAACCGTATTTCCGTGCCTGCGAAGCGATTTTCGATCGCTACCACGGCCGGCCGCACTGGGGTAAGCGCCACTTCCAGACCGCGGAAACACTGCGCGGGCGCTATCCGGAGTGGGATCGCTTCCAGGATGTGCGACGGCGGCTGGATCCGAAGGGCCGCTTCGCCAACGCTTATGTCGAGCGGGTGCTCGGTCCCCTCGACTGAACGGACCGCCTCGTCCGGCTCCGGGAAACGTTGGCGGCGAGGCTGTTTCGCCCGCTACCGCGCCCGCGCGGTGCGGCCGCGATCGGCGAGCCGCAACTCCAGCGACACCGGCACGGCGTCGACCTCCAGCGCCTGCCGCAGCCGGCCCACCGCATCGGAGAGAATGCGCCGGCGCAGCGCGGTCAGATCGGCGTCGGGCTCCGCCGTGACCACCAGGTGCAGTTCCGGTGCGCGACCCGGACCCGACAGCCTGGCCTGCGCCGACCGCACCTCCGGATAGGACTCGATATCGGTCGCCACCGGGGCGGCCGCGACATTCGAATCCATCAGCGTCTCACCGGAATTACCGACCGTGCCGATATGCCAGCGCATCCGTGCCGGCAGCCGCGCGAACTGGGCGGCCAGCCATCGCAGCGCCGCCAGGCCCACGACCACCGCGCCCGCCACCACCGCCACGAACACCCACTGCGACGGTTCGGCGGTGCCGGGTACCAGCGGCGCGTCCCGGTCGACCCAGTGCAGCACCCCGGCGTACGCGAGAATGGCATAGGCGCCCGCGAGAATCAGCGCCAGCCCGATGAGCGCGAGCAACGCCCGATTGAGCCGTGCAGGACGATTGGCCGAGCTCGAACTCACAACACCTCCTGTGACCTGCGGGACACCCGCACCCGGTCGGTGTCGCGAGCCGCTGCGCGATTGTCGCTCACAACACCTCCTTGCGAACATGCACTCGCTTGTCCACCCGCTCCGGCTGCTGCGCCGCGCGCAGGCGGGTGCTGACGGGTGGGGCGGATTTCGGGGCGATGCGGGCCAGGCGGTCGCCGACGGCGGCGTTGACCGTCTGCTCCAGATCGGCGTGGTCGGGGTGGGCGGCGCGGCCGGTGACCCGAATGTTCTTGCGGCCGCGGCGAACTCGCGCCGCTTCGAGGCCGGCGACCGAGCCCGCGGCATCGGTCAGGGCGCCGTCCAGACTGCGCCGGGTGATTCCGGCGTCCATCCCTTCCTCGGCGTCCAGCGCTTCCACCACGCGCCGGCCGGGCAGCAGCGCCGCGAGCAGCAGCACCGCACCGAGCACCACCAGCGCGATGCCGACACCGAGCACCCAGTAGCTGTGCCAGGTCGTGTCGTGCAGACGCACCGCGATGCTGTGGTAGGACACCAACTCCTTCGCGTTGCCCAGGTTCTGGATCAGCGACACCGCCACGAGGACCGCGATCACCAGCAACGCCAGTGCGACCAGTACGGCCGGGGTGATGCGCCGGGGCCTGCGGTTCATCGCAGCCGTCCGGTGGGTTCGATCGTGTTGACCAGTTCGGACACCTCGATGTCCACGCGTGGAACGACCAGTCCGGACAGTTCGTGGGTGCGCTGCATCAGATGCTCGCGGCACGCCTCGGTGACCACCGCGACCGGCGTCGGATAGCTGATCGGCAGGCGTACCCGCAGCACGGCGGTATCGGCCGTCACGCGCGCGGACACCTCGGGGCCGGCGGCGACACCGTCGACCTCACGCGCCGCCCGCGCCGCCAAGCGCCGCACCGCACGCTCGGACACGGTGGTGCGACCCCGGTACTCGGCCGCGGAGAGCAGCGACGCCGGCGCCGTCTCCGCGGCGGCACTCATTTCCGGCCCCGATCCTGCGCCGAACGGATCAGGCCGGACAGGTCGACATGGCCGTCGAGCCAGCGGCCGATCACCAGTCCCAGCGCACCGAAGATCAGCACCACCGCGAAGGCCCCGAAACCGCCGAACGCCGCGGCGAAACCGAGGGAGAGACCGAAGATCAGGCAGATCGTGGTGGCGTTCATATCACTGCACCCGTTCGCGGGCCGGCGGCTGATCCTCGTCCTCTTCGATGAAGACGTCATTGACGTTGATGTTCACCTCGACCACCTCGAGTCCGGTCATCTGCTCGATCGCGGTGATGACGTTGCGGCGCACCGCGCGAGCCAATTCGGCGATGGACACGCCGTATTCGACGACGATCTCCAGGTCCACCGCCGCCTGCGTCTCGCCGACCTCGACCGAAACCCCTTGTCCCACACTGGCCGAAGCACCGGGAATGCGATCGCGGAAGGCGCCGAACGCGCGCGCCGCGCCACCGCCGAGGTTGTGCACCCCGCGCACCTCGCGGGTCGCCAACCCGGCGATCTTCTGGACGACGGCATCAGCGATGGCGGTCGTGCCCTGATCGCTGACCAGCGCGCTGCTGGTCCGGGCGGGCGCTTTGGCCGCGGCTCCGCTCTGGCCCGCGCCGCCCCCGGTGTCCTTACCCGCTTCGGCCCTGGCGTTCTCCGCGCCCTTACCGGCTGTCGTGCTGGTCATGATTACCTCCAGTTCAGTTCCCTTGCGGTACAGCGGATAACGAACCTTCACTAGCTACGACACCGCCGACGGCGAAATGTCACGGGCGAGATCGATGATCTAGGTAATCGCGGTGTCGAACGCTTCGGCGTCCAGATCGGTGACCACGATCCGCAGTCGCGCACCGGCCCACCGGGTGGCGTCCTGCAGTTCGCCCACGGCCGCCGCGAGCTTGTCCAGCAGTGGCGGCAGCGGCAGCGCCGAGGCGATCACGCGGATCTCGACGACCTCGGCACTCACGTCCACCGCCGAGCGCGGACCCAGCCGCGGCACCCACTCGGCGAGGTCGACGCCCGGCGGCACGGCCGGACGCAATCCCGCCACCGATTCGATCGCGGCGACGATGTCGCCGGCCAGCTCGTCCTCGCTCACGGCCGCCGTCACGACGCTCCCGGTGCGATATCGAGAATCGCCACCGACACCGCGTCGACGAGCATCCCGGTCTGTTGCGCGACCATCCGGACCACCTCCTGCTGTACCGCCTGCCCGACCTCGCCGACCTGGCATCCGCCCCGCACCGACAGGTCGACCTGCACCTTCAGCCAGCCACCGCTGTGGCGGACGCGCACGCCCGCACCGGGTGCGATGTCCTGGCTGCTCCACCACTGCCGTCCCGTCCGGGCCAGATGGCCGAGCAAACCGAGAACACCGGGCTCCAGCCGCGCCACCCCGGGAACCGAGGCCGCGGCCCGAGCCGCTACTGCGGCGATTACCGCATCCGAGGCGATATATTCCGCTTTCTCCGCGAATCCCGCGCTCACGGCTCCTCCTGGTAGACGTCCACCACGGTGATATCGAGCCGCTCCAGCGCCAGACCGGCCCGGGCCGTGGCCGCCGCCCGCACTCGTTCGCGCACCTGCGGAACGACGCGTTCGACCATGGTGTCGCCGTGCCGCAGCGAGATCGACAGCGCCACCGTGATCGCGTGGCGGCCGTCGGGATCGGCCCCGTGGTCGTCGATGCGGCAGCTGCGGGCGCGCACACCCGGCACGGTGTCGGCGGCATAGCGCAGCACCGCCGCGATGGCCTGTTCGCTCACCTCGATCGAGCCCGGATGCGGCGTGGTGAGGCTCACCATGCGTCCGCGCCGGACCTCGGCCCGTACCGCCGACATGATCCGGTCGAACATCGCGGGCGGCGGTGGATCCGGCTCGTCGACGAGTTCGCGGGTGGCGGCGCGCAGCGTGAGCAGACTCTCGCGCGCGGCCCCGCAGTGCGGGCACTCCGATTCGTGTTCGTCGGCCAGCCCCGCCTCCACGGCGTCGAGCCGGTCCCACACCTGTTCGACGCTGCGCCCGCAGGGCAGCGTGTAGTCGCTGTCGGTCATCTCCTTCAGCGCCACGGCTTCATCACCTCCGCCAATTGCGCCCGGGCTCGGGCGATCCGCCCCCGAACCGCGGTGGTGTTGGTGCCGACGATCTCGGCGATCTCCTCGTAGGAGCGGCCGTGCACCTCCCGCAGCAGCCAGCAGGCACGCTGTTCGGGTGTCAGCCGCTGCAACGCCGCGGTGAGCGCGGCCATCTCATCGTGCACCTGTGCCGCGTGTTCCGGCTGGGTCGCACGTTGCGGCGATTCGGTGGTGTCGAGATCCACGTCGGCGCGGTCCGGCCGGGACCGGATGACGTTGAGGCACCGATTGGTGGTCATCCGGTACAACCACCTCGGGAAGGCGCTGTCGTCCTGCAATTGAGCCAGGCGGCGCCACGCGGTGAGGAACACCTCCTGGATGACGTCCTCCGCCTCGGACCGGTCGGCCAGCATCCGCGCCGCCAACCGGAACATCGCTCCCTGATACCGCAGCACCAGTTGCTCGTAAGCCCGGACATCGCCGTCACGTGCGCGCCCGGTCAGGGTGGCGTCGTCCAGCGCTGCCTCGGGTGCCGTTGCCGCCTCGGTCACACAGCACCTCCTCCGCTGCTCGAATCGATAGACACCGGCCGGCAGGAATCCTCACGTTGGATTATGCGTGATCGGCGTCTCACGAGTCGCGGACCGCGGATTCCGTGTCCGGATCGACAGCTGAGCGGACTCGGGCGCGGAGGTTATTCGTTGACCAGTCGTAAGGCGGGGGTGCGCACGGCGCGCCGGTCGACCAGCCACACCTGCACACTCTGATCGATTGCCGGACTGAGTGTTTGGATCTCGACCTCTACCTCGCCGCGTTGCGGATGGTCGATGTGCAGCGCACCGGACCGGAATTCGGTGACCCGGTGTTCCCGCCAGCGGCAGGAGAATTCCGGAAATCGGTGCAATCCCTGGATCAGCGCGTCGAGCCCGGGATCGTCGGGCCAGTGCGTGCGCGCCGAACGCAGCGTCGACACCATCATCTCCGCGGCGACCGGCCAGTCCCGCCACCGCTGCGGCGCCTGCGGATGCGCGAAGAAGTAGGTGGCCAGATTGTGTTCGGCGACCTCGTCGAGCAGTCCCAGCGGTTCGGCGAAATCGCGCCACGCCGGATTCCAGGCGAGGATGTCGAGCCACCGGCCCACCACGAAGGCCGGGGTGGGATGCATCGCATCGAGGACGGCCTGCACGGTATCGGTGACCTGTTCCCGCGCCTGACCCGAGGACGGGCACTCACGCGCGTGTTCCATACCGACCGCGAGATTGCCGAAATGGTGGCGTTCGACCTCGTTGAGCCGCAGCGCCTCGGCCAGCGCACCCAGCACCGCCATCGAGGGGTTGGTATCGCGGCCCTGTTCGAGGCGGGCGAGATAATCGACACTCACCCCGGCCAGCGCCGCGACCTCTTCGCGACGCAGTCCGGGGGTGCGTCGCCGGCGGCCGACCGGCAACCCGACATCCTCGGGTTGCAGCTGCGCCCGCCGCGCGATGAGAAACTCGCCGAATTCCGATCGTGCCACCACACCATCCTGTATCTGTCCGGGCCCCCTTATCCACGCCCTGGCAGTCCCAGGATAACCGCGGTGTGGCTAACCGGACCACGGTCCGCAAATCTGGTGGACATGACCACTTCCGAGCAGACCACTCTCGCTACCGGCTCCTGGGCCCTGGACCCCGCCCACTCCTCGGTGAACTTCACCGTCCGCCACCTGGGCATCTCCAAGGTCCGCGGCCGCTTCAACAACTTCGAGACCAGCTTCGTCGTGGACGCCTCGGGTGCGGCCACCATCGAGGCCACCATCTACCTCGACTCGTTCGACACCGGCAACTCCCAGCGTGACGAGCACGTTCGCAGCGCCGAACTGCTCAACGTCACCGATCGCCCCACCCTGCATTTCAAGGCCGTCGAGCCGGTGCGGGTGGCCGAGGAGTTCGAGGTCACCGGTGAGGTGACCCTCGGCGGCGTGACCAAGCCCGTCACCCTCGACGTCGAATGGGGCGGCGTACAGCCGTTCGCGGACGGCAGCCGCCACGCCGGATTCACCGCCACCGGCGCCATCAAGCGCAGCGAATTCGACGTCGCGCCCGGCCTGCCCACCGCCATGCTCAGCGACAAGGTCGCCATCGAACTCGACATCCAGCTGGTCGAGCCGCAGGCCTAGTCCACACCGATCACGGTCACACCGCTACGGCCGCGTCGCCGGGCGGAACAGCATCTGCCGGTCCGGTTCTCCGGGCCGGCAGTCGCGTATCCGAGGCCGTTCAGCGTCGGACAGCATCACGGCAGCAGACCGCAGCGGCGCGCCCGGACCACCGCCTCGTGCCGGGTGTGGGCGCCGAGTTTCGTCATGGCACTGCGCAGATAACTTTTCACCGTTTCCGGGCGCAGCGAAAGCCGCTGCGCCGCTTCGCTGTTCGTACAACCGAGGGCGACGTACGACAGCACGTCGAGTTCGCGCGGGGACAGTCCGGGCGCGGCGTCGGCCGCCACGGGCTCATCGGACCCGCCCATCAGGCGCACCAGGGTGTCCGATACCGCGCGCAGCCGTTTGCGAGCCTCGGCGTCGGTGAGCGTCTGCGCGATCCCGCGCACCTCGGCGTGCAGATCCCGAAGTTGTTCCGCGACAACGGCATCCGGTGGCGGGGCGGTGGTGACTTCCGCAGTCCCGCGCGCCGCCGCCTGCAGGCGCAGCCGCCGGTCCACCTCGTCGCGCACCGCCAGTTCCACCGCCAGCCGCCGGCTCGACCGCAGCACCAGCTCGGCGATCCGATCGCCGATCGGCCCCGGTTCGCGACTGGCGACGTAGAGCACGGCCCGGGAACTCCCATCCACCACGACCGGTACCCCGACCACCGCGCGCAACCCCTCCATCGAGACCGGCGCGTCGTAGTGATGGGTGATGGTCGCCGCTGCCCGATAGTCCGCGACCGAGGTCGGACGCCGGCTCGCGACGGCCGCGCCACCCACCCCCGAGGTCGGCGAGACCACCAGTCCGCGCATCGCGGCGGTCCGGGTGCCGAAGAACTCGCTCAGGATCAGCGCCCCGTCGCAAACCTCTCCTCCGAACACCACCGGCATCCCGGACAGTGCCGAGACCTGCCGCAACTCGGCCCGCAACGCATCGGCGTCGCGCGGGCGGAGCAGATCGGCGGAGGCCATCGGCGCTACCCCTTTCCGGGGGTGGTGGAGAGCAAAGTGTGACGTGAATCCTATATCCGTGAGCGCGAGTATGGGCCGGGTCCGGCCGGTCAGTTATACGCACGGGGTATGGGATGTGCCGCTGCTGGGCGAGACGATCGGGGCGAATCTCGATCGCACGGTGGCCGCCCACGGTGATCGAGACGCACTCGTGGACCGGGTGACCGGAGTGCGCTGGACCTACCGCGAATTCGCCGCCGAGGTCGACGCCGTGGCACTCGGCCTACTGGAATCCGGAATCGGCAAGGGTGACCGGGTCGGCATCTGGTCTCCCAACCGTGCCGAATGGACGCTGGTGCAGTTCGCCACCGCGAAGATCGGCGCGATCCTGGTCAACATCAATCCGGCCTACCGCAGCGAGGAAGTGCGCTACGTGATCACCCAGGCCGGGATCCGGATGCTGATCTCGGCGCGGGCGCACAAGAGCTCGAACTACGCGGAGATCATCGGCCGGGTACGGCCCGAATGCCCGGAGCTGGAGCGGGTGGTTCTGTTCGACAGCGCCGAGTGGGAGGCGTTGGTCGCCGCCGGTCGCGCCGCCGATCCCGCGCGCCTGGCCAAGGCCGGAGCGGCACTCGCCGCCGACGACCCGATCAACATTCAATACACGTCGGGCACCACGGGTTTCCCCAAGGGCGCGACGCTGTCGCACCACAACATCCTCAACAACGGCTATTTCGTCGGTGAATTGTGTGGCTACGCCGAGGCCGACCGGATCTGCATTCCGGTGCCGTTCTACCACTGCTTCGGCATGGTGATGGGCAATCTGGCGGCGACGAGTCACGGTGCGGCCATGGTGATTCCGGCGGCCTCCTTCGAACCGGGGGCCACCCTGGCCGCCGTCGCCGAGGAACGCTGTACCTCGCTGTACGGGGTGCCGACCATGTTCATCGCCGAACTGGCCGATCCGGACTTCGAATCCTTCGACCTGAGTTCGCTACGCACCGGCATCATGGCCGGCTCACCGTGCCCGGTGGAGGTGATGAAGCAGGTGATCGAGCGGATGGGCATGGCGGAGGTGTCCATCTGCTACGGCATGACCGAAACCTCGCCGGTCTCGACTCAGACCCGGCGCGACGACACCATCACCCAGCGCACCGCCACGGTCGGCCGGGTGGGCCCGCACCTCGAGATCAAGATCGTCGATCCCGACACCGGGCTGACGGTCCCGCGCGGGGAACCGGGTGAGCTGTGCACGCGCGGCTATTCGGTGATGCTCGGCTACTGGAACGATCCGGACAAGACCGCCGAGGCGATCGACGCCGCCCGCTGGATGCACACCGGCGATCTGGCCACCATGGACGACGACGGCTACGTCGCGATCACGGGCCGGATCAAGGACATGGTGATCCGCGGCGGCGAGAACATCTATCCGCGCGAGATCGAGGAATTCCTCTACACCCACCCCGACATCCTCGACGCGCAGGTCGTCGGAATCCCGGATCCGAAATACGGTGAGGAATTGGTGGCCTGGATCCGGATGCGCGAGGGCGCGGCCCGGCTGGACGCGCAGACGCTGGCGCAGTTCTGCGGCGGACGCCTGGCCTATTACAAGATTCCGCGCTATGTCCACGTCGTCGACGAATTCCCGATGACGGTCACCGGCAAGGTGCGCAAGGTCGATATCCGCGCGACCTCGGTCCGCCTGTTCGGCGAGCCGGAGCAGGATCAGCAACAGACAGGAGTGCAGTGATGACGTCCAACACCGAGGTGTATCGCCAGGCGCGCGACCGGCTGGTCGACTTGGCGACCGACTACGACACCGCGGTGCGGACGTTTCACTGGCCCCGGCTGACGGGCGCGTTCAATTGGGCCGTGGACTGGTTCGACGTGATCGCACGCGGCAACGACCGCACCGCGCTGTGGATCGTCGAGGAGGACGGCAGTGAACTGCGGGTGAGTTTCGACGAGATGGCGCGGCGCTCGGATCGGGTAGCGACCTGGCTCGCCGGACTCGGTGTGCGCCACGGTGATCGGGTCATCCTGATGCTGGGCAACCAGGTCGAGCTGTGGGAGTCGATGCTCGCCGTCGCCAAACTCGGCGCGGTGGTCATGCCCACCACGGGCGCGCTCGGGCCGGCCGATCTGATCGACCGGATCACCCGGGGCGAGGTGCGTTTCGTCCTCACCAACGCTCGCGACACCGCGAAATTCGACGAGGTCCCCGGCGACTACCGGCGCATCGCGGTCGGCGGTCCGGTCGAGGGCTGGCACGACTACGCGGAGGCCGCCGCGGTGGAGTCCGCGGGCCCCTTCCCGACCGTGACGCAGGTGGGCGACGAACTGCTCGTCTATTTCACCTCCGGCACGACGAGTAAGCCGAAGATGGTGCAGCACAACCAGATCAGCTATCCGGTCGGACATCTGAGCACCATGTACTGGATCGGCGTCCGTCCCGGTGACGTGCATCTCGCGATCAGCGCGCCGGGCTGGGCGAAGCACGCGTGGAGCTGCTTCTTCGCGCCCTGGATCGCCGAAGCGACGATCTTCGTCTACAACTACGGCCGGTTCGACGCCGAGGCGCTGCTCGGTCAGCTGCGGCGTGCGGAGGTCAACACCTTCTGCGCGCCGCCGACGGTGTGGCGCATGCTGATTCAGGCCGACCTCGGCGAGCGTCCGTCCGGACTGCGCGAAATCCTCGGCGCCGGCGAACCGCTCAACCCCGATGTGATCGCCCAGGTGGAAAACGCCTGGGGACTGACCATCCGGGACGGATTCGGGCAGACCGAGACCACCCTGC
The DNA here is from genome assembly GCF_000308375.1 of Nocardia aobensis NBRC 100429. GTDB lineage: Bacteria > Actinomycetota > Actinomycetes > Mycobacteriales > Mycobacteriaceae > Nocardia > Nocardia aobensis. The sequence continues at coordinate 47,086 of NZ_BAFQ01000292.1, forward strand.
AGATCGCCAATACCCCCGGACAACCGGTCAAGGCCGGCTCGATGGGCCGCCCCATGCCGGGTGTGCCGGTGGTGCTGGTCGATCCGGTCACCGGCAGGCCCGCCGACGAGGGCGAGATCTGCCTGGATCTGAGCGCCCATCCGGTCAATCTGATGAACGGCTACCTCCAGGACCCGGAACGGAACGCGGCGGTGATGGAGGGCGGCTACTACCACACCGGCGATGTGGCGGCCCGCGACGAGGACGGCTACATCACCTATATCGGCCGCACCGACGACGTGTTCAAATCCTCCGATTACAAGGTGTCGCCGTTCGAACTCGAAAGTGTGCTGATCGAACATCCGGCGGTGGTGGAGGCCGCGGTGGTGCCGCAACCCGACGACACCCGCCTGGCCGTCCCCAAGGCGTATGTCACGCTGGCCGCCGGCTGGGAGCCGGACCGCGAAACCGCAAGGGCCATCCTGGAATACGCGCGCGATCACCTCGCACCGTATCTGCGGGTGCGGCGGATCGAATTCACCGAACTGCCCAAGACGATCTCGGGCAAGATCCGCCGCGTCGAGCTGCGGCAGCGCGAGGAGGCCGCCCATGCCGCCGGCACTGGGATCGCGGCGGAATTCCGCTACGAGGATGTCCTTGCACAACCGACCGTTTAGCGGTTCGCCACAGCTTTGCCGATGAGTTGCTCGCCGCCGGAGGCTTGCCGGCGGCGCTACACTTTCGGTGAATAGTTTGGTCGAAACCGCCTGCGGGTACAGAATTCTCACGCAGATTCCTCGCGGCCGTCGAAATGTGAAAATGGCACATTTGCCCGGATGTGGCGCGTTCGGCGCTGGCCCGATTCCGACAGCGTGACAAGACTGACGAAGTACGCGCAGCGCGTTCCGGATGTGTAGCTACGACCGATGGGAGAGCACCGTGTTGTACACCTTCGAAACCGCCACCCAGTACGTGATCGCCGAACTGGAGGCCAAGGGCACGGCGACCCGCGAAGACTTCGATGTACCGGCCATCGTCGCCACCTCCCACGCCATCGCCGAGAGCTGGGATTTCCAGGCACTGGACCGGCATACGTTCTGGAGTATCGCGGCGAGCAATCTGCGGGCATAGCGCAGCCCGCGGTGCCGCTCGATCACCCACTTCGGCGTCGGTGCTACACCCGCACGCCGAGGCCGGTGATCGAACGAAGCGCTCCGCGGCTACGCAGCCCCGCGATCAGGGGCGCGTCCGGTGAACTAGGCCTGACAGTCGGCCGATCCCGCAGTGCGCGTGTGCGCCACCATCGACCAGCGCCGCGCCGCACGCCGCATCGAGCCGGCGTCCGCATAGCCGAGCAACGCCGCCTGCCGCTCCCGGCTCAGCGGTCCCGCGGCCTGGGCCCGGGCCAAGCGGGCCCGATCCAATTCGCGCCGCCATGTGGTCCCCGCCTCGGACAGCCGCCGCTGCAGAGTGCGCGGACTGATGGCGAGCCGCCGCGCCACCTGCTCGAGCGAGACCTCGCCCTCCGCGAAGGCGTCGGCCAAGGCCCGCGAAACCCGCTCCGGCCAAGCGGAGGCCAGCGGCGGTGGCGGCGGCAGCGCGGCGGCCAGCGGTTGCAGCACATCCGCGAGCACCGGATCGGCGGTGGTCAGCGGCAGATCCATATCGGCCGACCGAAAGGTCATCGAATCCACCGGGGCACCGAATTCCACGTCGGCCGAACCGAATACCTCGGCGAACGCCTCCAGACGACGCGGTGCCGGCTGTCGCAGGGATACCCGGGCCGGGTCCAGCGGTGCCGCCACAACGCGACGGGCACGGGTCAGCACGGCGACCAGTCCCCACAGTTGCACCAGTTCGCGGCCGCGACCCTCACCCTCGATCATGTCCAGGTAGAGGGTGGTTTCGGCCTCGTTCTCCGCCACCAGATCGAAACGGTGATTGGTGGTCACGGCCGTGACATACGGGCCGCAGGTCGCCAGGCCGGCGCCCACGGTCGGCGCGCTCGCGAACAGATAGTCGTAGAGCCGCGTGGCGGCCAGCTGATATCTGCTGGCCACGTGCAGCGCCACGTCGGGGTCGTCGAGCCAATTCTCCCCGATCTCCCATAACCGGGAAAAGACCCGCGCGGGCACATGAACGCCTTCGCCGGCCAGTGTCCATTCCGGTAGTTCGCATTCGCGCAGCAGTCGGTCACGATCGATCCCGGCGTCGGTCATCTGCGAGATCACGAAACGATGCAGCAATGTCTGGTCGGTACCCATTTCCCTCCTGCCCTCATTCGCGTCCCCGAACACGTTGGAGGAAACGCTAATCACTCGGACCAGCGTTTCGACCTAAATTCACTCCGATTGTGGTGGTCAGCACGTTGCGGTTATAGATTGATCCTGGTCACCAGGCTTTCGATCCCGAATTGTGACAAAACCAGCCACGCCGTCCGATTCGTTCAAGACGGCACCCCCGGCGGCGCTCTACGGTGACGCCATGGCACCTCAACTCAACGCAATCGGCGTGGTCGTCTCCGATCTGACGGCCGCGCTCGGCTTCTACCGGCGGCTCGGTCTCGAATTCGGCGAGGTCGTCGGGGGTGGGCACGTGGAAGCGCCGCTGCCGGGCGGATTCCGGCTGATGCTCGATTCCGAGGAGAACATCGCCCAGGACGTCGGCGGCGATCGGCGCTGGAACGCGGCGGCGGGCCGGATCGGATTGGCCGTCGAATGCGGTTCGGCGGCCGAGGTCGACGCGGTATTCGATGATCTGGTCGCGGCCGGATACCACGGGGAGACGAAGCCCTTCGACGCTGTGTGGGGCCAGCGCTACGCCACCGTGCACGACCCCGACGGCAACGGCGTCGATCTCTACGCGCCGCTGGGCTGAGCGTCCCCGGGGCGCGCGGCGGCTCCTCGGATACGACCGGGAGATCGCCCGGTCAACGCCCGGACCTCGCGGGTCATATGGGCCTGATCCGCATATCCGGCCAGCGCCGCGGTCTCGGCGAAACCCACGCCCGTGCGAGTCAGATCCAGTGCCCTGCGCATCCGGAGCACGCGGGCCAGCATCTTCGGCCCGTATCCGAAGGCCGAAACCGAGAGCCTATGCAGCCGCCGCGCACCCAGCCCCAGTGCGTCGGCGGTGGCCGCGACCGTCTCCCCCGCATCCAGGCGGCGCACGATCTGCGCCACCACCGGGTCGGGCGGGGTGGTCGCCGCCGCGCAGCGACGAGCCACCTCCTCGAGTCCGCGCAGCGGATCCGGCGCCGCCGCGACCACGTCGGTCATGACGCGGGCCCGCCGCGCCGACCACAGCTCGTCCAGCTGGGCGCGCCGATCCAGCAGTTCCGGCGCACGCACGCCGAGCAGTCCCGGCGCGGTGCCCGGCGCGAAACGAATCCCGTACACGGTCTGTGCGGCAGCCCCGCTGTGGTAGGCCCGGGTATCCGGCCCGGCCACCACCAGCCGGCCACCGAGCCACAGCAGATCCATACAGCCGTCCGGCAACACCGTGGCCGACTCCCCCGTCACCTCCCGCTGCCACACCATCGCGCCCGCGGACGCCCGCGAGCGGCGTTCGCGATAGAGCTCCGGCGAATTCTCGGCCACGCCGGAAAGGTTATCGTCCGGGACCGACGGATTCGGATCCGAACACGTGATCGAGCCCACAACGAGTTGCTGCTGGTTCGCTGCTCGCCGTTAGACTGCCGGTCCGAGACAGCGTTGATGTGTTCGGATCGATCGTGAGGCTGACATGCTCAAAGGGTTCAAAGACTTCCTGATGCGCGGCAACGTCATCGAATTGGCGACCGCGGTGGTGATGGGCACGGCCTTCACCGCGATCGTCACCTCGGTGACGAAGGGAATCGTCGAGCCGCTGCTGGCGGTCGTGGGCACCAACGGGCAGCTCGGATTGGGCGTGCAACTGGTCGCCGGAAAACCGGCCACGTTCATCGCCCTCGGACCGATCATCAGTGCGGCCGTCAATTTCCTCATGGTGGCGACGGTGCTGTATTTCGTGCTCATTCTTCCGATGAACACCTTGCAGAAACGGTTCAGCCGCAAGAAGAAGGCCGTGCCGACCCAAACGGAATTGTTGATCGAAATCCGCGATCTGCTCGCCGGCCGGAACGAAACCGCCACCACCGACGCTGTCGTCGACACCGATGCGACAGAAGCGCAGCGCCGGGTGGCCGAGATGGTTCACGAGCGCTGAGCCGAATATCGGTGTCGTCGTTACATTTTCGCTCCCACGAAGTCGACGGTGGCGACCATCTGCCGGGCCAGCAGTTCGGGATCGGCGCCGCCGAGTTCGGAGTCGGTGAGCGCACCCTCGCGCCACAGTGACGCGAAGCCGTGCACGAGCGACCAGGCCGCCAGTTCGGTCGCCGGTCGCGCGGATTCCGCGACGCCCAGTTGGGCTACGCCGGAACGCAACTCCTCGCCGGAGACGGTGCGCGCCGCGATCAGCTCCGGATCGTCGGCCCGCAGCAGGTCGTGCCGGAACATGACGTCGAAATGCCCGGGATGGCGGCGCGCGAAGCGGATGTAGGCGACCGCCATCTCCCGGAAATCGTCGCGGGCGCCCCGCAATTCGTCGGCCAGCAGCTCGTATCCGCGGATCGCGAGCGCGGTGAGCAAACCCTGCCGATTGCCGAAATGGTGGGCGGGCGCGGCATGTGAGACGCCGGCGCGCTGGGCCAGTGCTCGCAGCGACACCGCGTCGACGCCGTCGGCAGCGATCTGCTCGGCCGCCGCCGTCAGCAGCGTGGCGCGCAGATCTCCGTGGTGATAGGAGCTCTTGGTCACCCCACGATCGTGGCGCAGGGACCGGGTCCGCGTCCACCAACACGCCCGGAGCGAGCGCACCGTGAACCGACAGCGTTCTACCAACCGGCCCTCGAGCTGTACACAGCTGCGCGCGGTTTCTGGAGGATATGAACACTCCGTCCGGCCGTCCGCGCCGGCGCGCACTGGCTGTCGCGGCATTCGCTGTGGTACTCGCGATTTCGGGAATCGCGGTGGCACATGTGGCGACCGGAACCGCCGCGGCACATCCCGGTTCCGGCACCGCCGCCGCGGCGGCAGCCACCGTCGGCGCCGATGCCCCGGCGACCACCGCTGTGGCCCAGCCGATTTCGTCGAATCCGGTGGCGCAGCAGATGCAGAACGCGATCCTCACCGCCGAACCCGGCAGCCGGATTCGGATACCGCCGCGCTGCTGTCGCAGATGCTGTCGGCCAGCGACGACGATATCGCCGACGCGCTGTGGGATACCGACGGCGGCCCCGGCATCGTGTCCCGCGTCGCGGCGGACATCGGACTCGGCGCCACCCAGCCACCGGACGATCCGGCTCAGTGGGGTGAAACACTGACCACTCCGGCTGATGTGGTGCGGATCTATCACTACATCGCTGCCGAGATCCCGCAATCGGCCCGCGATCTGATAGTCACGGCGCTGCATCAGGCGAGCGCGACCGCCGCCGACGGAACCGATCAGTACTTCGGAATCCCCGACGCCCTCACCGGGACGGACTGGGCGATCAAACAGGGCTGGATGACGCTCGACGACTCCACGACGCTGAATACCACCGGTCTGGTTTCCACCGATCCGGCCCAGCCCGGCCGCTACGTGGTCGTCGTACTCACCACCCAGCCCGCCGGAACCGCGTGGACCACCGGCGGCGCGGCCGTCACCGCCGCGGTCACCGCCCTGCCGCAGACTCTCGCGCCGACCTCGGCGGTTGCCGCCGCTTCCGTCGAAACTGTAACATGTTCTAGCGTGTGCCCGGTCGGCTAAAAGTAGCGAACTCGGCAGAACATCAAGGTCGCGCGACCAGCACGCAACGTCCTGGATGGATCGCTGTGAGCTGGTATAACAAAAGAACCAATCGCGGATCGCCTCCTGCTTCATCGTGAGCAGAGAGGCGAACCGCTATTTACTTATGGGTGGTGCGGCGACTAGTCTGACGCCGATACCGATCAGAAAGGACCTCGTATGAAGCTCGAGAATGCGGTCGCCGTGGTCACCGGTGGCGCGTCGGGTCTGGGCCTGGCCACGGTGAAGGAACTGCACGGCCAGGGCGCCAAGGTGGTGATCATCGACCTGCCGTCGTCCAACGGTGAGGCGATCGCCAAGGAGCTGGGCGACGGTGCGGTCTTCGCCGCGACCGACGTCACCAACGAGGAGCAGGTGAGCGCGGCTCTCGACGCCGCCGCGCAGCTGGGCACCCTGCGGATCGCGGTGAACTGCGCCGGTATCGGCAATGCGATCAAGACGGTCAGCAAGAAGGGCGCGTTCCCGCTGGCCGACTTCACCAAGATCATCAACGTCAACCTGATCGGCACGTTCAACGTGATCCGGCTGGCCGCCGAGCGCATCGCCGCCACCGAGCCCGAGGGTGAGGAGCGCGGTGTCATCATCAACACCGCCTCGGTCGCGGCCTTCGACGGCCAGATCGGTCAGGCCGCCTACTCCGCCTCCAAGGGCGGCATCGTCGGCATGACCCTGCCGATCGCCCGGGACCTGGCGAGTGTGAACATCCGCGTGGTCACCATCGCGCCGGGCCTGTTCCACACCCCGCTGTTCGCCACCCTGCCCGAGGAGGCCATCAAGGCCCTCGGCGCGCAGGTCCCGCACCCCGCCCGCCTCGGCGACCCCACCGAATACGCGGCCCTGGCCCGCCACATCGTGGAGAATCCGATGCTCAACGGCGAGACCATCCGCCTCGACGGTGCGATCCGCATGGCGCCGCGCTGATTTCGTACGCGAAGGCCCGGCTTCCTCGGAAGCCGGGCCTTGTGTGCGCTACGGCTCAGCTGCGGTGTCGGGCGCGCACACCACATCGGTCGCGGGTAACAGGCCATCGGCGAAGTATCCGTTGATCGCCGCGCCGACGCAGCGGCTGAGGCCGGGGCGAAACGTCATGTGAATCCGCACATCCGCCAGTGTGACGAGGCGGGACGCGCTCAGATCGCGATGAAGTGCGACGGCGTGATCGTACGGGGTGCGGGGGTCGCCGGTCGCCTGCACGATCAGCGCCGGTACCGAATTCCGCACCGTGGTCATGCTTTCCACGGGCCGGGGCCAGAAGGCGCAGGGCTGAATGTTGGCCGCCAGCGCGCCGAAGATCGGCTGCGTGGCGCGGCGGCGTTCGATCTCCGACCGGTAGTGCACCGGATCCTCGGGGGCGGCATCGTCACCGCAGGCGGTGAACGCCAGCGCCGAATCCTCGTACTGCCGAAGGGAATCCAGCGTATCCGTCAGCCAGGGCGTGTGGCCGGCCGGCGGCATTCCGCCGGCCGCGGCCCGCAGTTCGGCGACGGTGTCGGCCATCTTCTCGTTCAGCCGGAAGTTGCCCAGCAGATTGTGCAGCAGGAACGGCAGCCAATGATCGTCGATGACGAAGTCGTTCACCGTAATGGGCTGTCGGGCAATGTCGTTCAACAACTCCTCGACCGCACCGCGTACCTGTGCGGCCGTCGTGCCGAAGTGATAGTCAGGGTCGCGGAGAGCGGCCCATCCGGCCCAATCGTCCAGTGCCGCTTCGTCGGCGGCACCCCAATCGTGCACCATCGCGTTCCAGTATCGGTCGGGATCGATCGCACTGTCGAGCACCATGCGATCGACCGACCGCGGAAACATCTGCGCGAACACGGCGCCCAGATAGGTGCCGTAGGAGACGCCGTAGTAGCTCAGCGACGGTTCCCCGAGGACGCGCCGGATCACCTCCATATCGCGCGCGGTGTTGCGGGTCGTCAGTTGCCGCAGTGAGGCGGAATCGCCTGTCAGACAGGCCATTGCCAGACGTGCGGCGCGGGCGGTGTCGGTGAGGAATCCGTCCGGTCCGACGCCGGCGGAGCGGATCATCTCGCCGATCGGCCAGCCGCAGGTCCGGCCGCCGTCGGATCGCCCGACGCCGCGGGGGTCCATTCCGATCAGGTCGTACTGTGCCCGGACCTCCGGCGCGAGAACATCCCCCAGCAGATCGACGGTGTCCAGCCCGGACGCTCCCGGCCCGCCGGGATCGGCCAGCAGGACACCACGCCTGCGGTCCGGGTCGGTCGCGGGCACCCGGGATATCGCGATGTTCAGGGTGCGGCCGTCGGGATCGGCATAGTCCAGCGGTACCCGCACCGCCGCGCAGGATCCTCCGGCGGCGTCCAGCGTCTCCATTGCGCAAGGCTTCCACTTCGGCTGCTGCCGGTAGAAGCGGTCCATGCCGGTGACGGGCGACGGGACCGCCGCGCCGGACGTGACGAGGACGGCCGCCACCGCCAGCACTGCCGCACCCCAGCGAAACACTCTCGACATCAACAGCTTCCAGCGCCACACTCGTCCACGTCGTCACGGTAGCCGAGGGATTCGAAAGTCACCCGTGGCGGGAAGAAGCGCAGCGGCCCGCCCGCTACCGGTTGCCGATCAGCAAGGTCTGGGTGCTGCGGCCGACCGGGCCCTTCTCGTCGTAGAGCCGGGATTCGGCCATCCCGATGCCGCTGCGTTCCGGATAGGTGACCGCGTCCAGGCAGACCCACTCCCCCACGGGTTCACGATGCAGCGTGACGGTGAGGTCGGTGTTGATGAAAAGGTAACGCTCCCAATCCAATACCGCACTCACGCCGTTACCGGAGTCGGCTGCCGCGAGGGCCCGCTCCAGCGGGCTCGGCGTGGTTCCCGCGACGATCGGATACCGCAGCTTGATCCAGGACACCGCCGGTCCGGGCTGCTGGAAGGAGCCGGCGACGAAGCGGTAGTCGATCCCGGTGTGGAATCCGACGGGCTGGTTGCTGGGAAACTCCCCGCTGTGCGGCACGGTCTCCGGCCCGGGGTACGCGCCGACGGCGACCGCATCCGCCGGCACCTCGACCTCCGGGTCCGCAACTCGCAACCGCCACGCGTTCGCCTTCAACACCGGACCGCGGTCGGTGGCGACGGTGGCCTCGATCAACTCCACACTGCGCCCCGGCCGCACCACCCGCGCCTCGGCCCGCAACGGCGCGATGGGAACGGGCCCGAGAATTTCGACCGCCACGCGGCCGACCCGGAATCCCGGCCGCGGCTCACAGCGCTCGATCACATGCCCGAGCAGCGCCGACGGCGGCCCCGCGTGCTGCGCATCCGGCGACCACGGACCGCGGGTCAGCTCGGTGGAGTGGAACAGCGCGGGATCCGTGGGATCGGGTCGATAGAAGGCCTCCATGGATCCTTACTACCGCACGGGTACCGTACCGATTCGCTCGCCCTGACCTGCGGGACAATTCACCCCATCCGGCGCTGCCGCTTCTCGTCGTCGCTCTCGGTTCCGGCGGGACCGCCGCCTGTTACCGCTCGGCACGTATTGCAATGCGTAGGAGTTGTGGAGAGATTCCGACGGCGCCGATCGTGGCGCTACTCCGTTGCCGGTGTGTGCAGGCGCGCGCTGAGGAACGCGAGAATCTCGTCGCGGGCCGCGCGGGTCGGGTGGCCCTCCTCGTCGACGAAGTGCGCCGTGACGATGCTGTGCGGGGTCTGGACGATGTCGCGGAAGAACGGCGGCGGGGCGGGGTTGGCGGAATCGCCCGCCAGCACGCGGCCGTCGAAGGCGTCGCCGAGCAGTGCCCGATAGGCGGCGAAGCGGCGGCCGGTGCACCAGCGGTCGTTGTCGAAACGGTAGGCCAGGACCGTGAGCCCGTCGCGGCGGATACGGTCGCGGATCGCGGCCGCGTCCTCGTCGCTCATCTCGAGCCCGGCCGGATCGTCGAGCGGCAGCGAGGGATGATTCACCACCGGCGCGACGACGGCCGGTTCGAGGGTCATGGTGAGCGCGAAATTGCCGGTGAAACACAGCCCGAGCGCGCCGACTCCGGGACCGCCGCATTCGTCGTGGGCCAGCCGCGCGAGTCCGCGCAGCCATCGGGTGACGGGACTGGTGCCCCCGCCCGCGAAGGCACGGAATTCGGCACTCACGCAGGCGCGCCGCACGACTTCGGCGCCGTCGTCGACCGTCGGATAGGCGCCGTCGACGCCGAACAGCGACGGCAGGTACACGGTGAACCCCGCGTCGCGGATCCAGCGCGCGAGCCGCAGAACGTCGGGGCTGATGCCCGGCATCTCCGGCATCACCACGACGGCCGGGCCGGATCCGGCCGTGTAGACGGTCTTGCTCACCCCGTCCACGTCGACGAGACGAGGCTCGAAGGCGGCGATCGGGTTGTCGTCGATAGTCATTCGGTCAGCGTCGGCCGGACCGGTCGGGAAAGCGATCGGCGAAATCGCCAGATCGAGGGGTAATCTCGCCATCGGACGAGGAGGCGGGTCGTGAGCGCGTATCGGGTAGGTGTGCTGGCATATCCGGGCTGCTTCGCGTCCGAGGTGTTCGGGATTCCCGATCTGCTGACGATGGCCGCGCATGTCGCGGGTCCGGACCGCGCGGGGTACGAGGTGACGGTGGTCTCGCCGCGGCGCCGAGTGGTGGCCTCCGGCGGTGTGGCACTGTCGGTTTCGTCGTTGCGGGAGGTCGACATCCTCGTGGTGCCGGGCTTCGAACTCGTTCCGGGGCTCGATCCGGATGCCCGGCTGCCACCGCTCACCGCCGAGATCGCCGCGATCCGCGACCATGCCGCCGCGGGGGGCGCCGTCGTATCGATCTGTGTGGGTGCCTTCCTGCTCGCCCGGGCGGGCCTGCTCGCGGGCCGGCAGGCGACGACGGCCTGGTTGTTCGCCGACGAACTCGCGCAGCAGTGTCCGGAGGCCGATATCCGGTCCGATCGGCTGGTCGTCACCGACCGCGGTGTCACGACGACGGCCGCGTTCAGCGCCATGTACGACTTCGCGCTGGACTTGATCGCACGCCACAGCGGCCCACGGGTCGCGCGGACCACCGCCCGGATCGCCCTCGTCGACGACGCCCGCTCGTCACAGACCCCGTATGTCGACGCCCGCCGGCTGCCGCAACCCGGAAATATGTTCTCCCGCAGGGTGATGCGTCACCTCGACCGCCATCTCTCCACCCGCTACGACCTCACCGCACTGGCGAACACCTTCCACGTGAGCACTCGCACACTCCTGCGGCGCTTCGCCGACGAGACCGGGCACAGCCCGCTCGACTATCTGCGGTCCGCGCGCGTGCGCCGCGCCCGCCATCTGCTCGAAACCACCGACCGCACGGTCGCCGACATCTGCGGTGCCGTCGGGTACCGAGATCCGGGCACCTTCGCCGCCCTGTTCGCCGCACACACCGGACAACGCCCCGGGGACTACCGCACCACCTTCCGTCGCAGCCGTTCGTGAATCGACCGATGAGTTCCGGAGCGAAGCCACGTCTGTATCTACAGCTCGCAATCCGGGAGAACGGTCAGGGAGGACCCATGAGCACCACAGCACTGCCGCCCGTCGTCGACGCCGAGACCTGGCAGCGTGAACTCGACGCGCTGCGGGTGCGAGAGAAGGCGGCGACTCGGGAACTCGACGCGATCGCGGCCGCGCGTCGCCGCCTGCCGATGGTGAAGATGCCCGAATACACCCTCGAGGGCGAGGAGGGGCCGGTTCGGCTGGCGGACGTCTTCGACGGCAAGTCGCAGCTGATCGTCTACAACCACATGTGGTTCCCGGGCGAGACGTGGCAATGCCCCGGTTGCACCGGATTCACCTCGCAATTCACCCGATTGGAGTTCCTGGACAACTGGGACGCCCGCTTCGTCATCGTCACCCAGGGACCGATCGACGAGGCACTGGCCTACAAGCGGCGCGTCGGCAACGCGATGACCTGGTACTCGACCGCGAACAGTTCCTTCGGCGCGGACGTCGGCGCACCTCCCGGCGGCGGCTTCGCGGTCAACGTCTTCCTCCGCGACGGCGACACCGTCTACCGCACCTGGCACACCGACGGCCGCGGCACCGAACAACTCGGCTACAGCTTCGCCCTGATCGACCTGCTGCCCTACGGCCGCCAGGAGGAATGGCAGGACTCCCCCGAGGGATGGCCGCAATCGCCCACCTACAGCAAATGGAGCGGGTCGAAGGAGATCGCGGCGGCCTACGGCGAACCCGGCGCCTGAGCGGCTACAGCACCGGCGGGCGCTGATCGTCGGCCTCGGCCCGGACCGCCTCCTCGAACCCCGACTCGTACTCCTCGCAGTACAGCAACCGGCAGCCGCGGATCGCGTCCAGCAGGTCTTCCAGCAGGTCGACCGCCGGGCGGGCCGGGTCGAGGCACGAGATACGGAATTCGTCGGTGAGCGCGGTCAGGCCCTCCTCGTCGAGTTCGTCTCCGCGCAAACGCCTTTCGATCGCCTCGGCCGCTTCGATGATCCGGGCCGGGTTGCGCACCCGGCCCTCGGCGGCGGCGAGCGCGTCCGCGATCAGATCGACCACCACCGCGGTCGGGCTCTCGCCGGCGCACAACCGCTCCAGCACCAGTGTCGGTGTCTCCACCCGGAGCGCCTCCAGATTGTCCGCTTCCGCGACCACATGCACCGGATGCACCTCCGCGGCCTCGGCCGCGACCTGCGCGGCGAGGTACAGCCAGCGCGCGGCGGCCACCGCGGCGGCGGCCGGGTCGATATCGGTGAACCGGTCGATGGAGGCGAGCGGGTCGGCGTAGAGCAGCGCATCGGCCGCGTGCGCCTGCACCGGCGAAATGTCGGCCCGCGACAACTCCACCGCCTGCCGCGCCCGTCCGGACAGATCGCCCAGCTCCGCCGCCTCGATCGCCGCCTGCTCGGTGCGCACCTCGGCGACCAGGGCATCCACCAGCGTCGCGTCGCCGATCAGATGCGCCACCCGCCCGATCCGATGCGCCGCCTCCTCGATCACGCTGTAGGAAACCGCCATCATCCCGTCCGCGTCCGGCAGATTCGGTTCCCGCACGGCCGCCGCGACCTCCGGGAACCGATTGCGCTCCTCGGCCCGGTGCCACGCCACACTGTTCGGCACCTCCGGATCCCCCGCCGCCGACGCCGGATGCGTGTAGGTCCGCCACTGATACTCCGACAGTTTCGTCAGCGCCGCCGCCAGCGCGAGGGCGACCTCCGCCTCCACCGTCCTCGGCAGAGTCGCGATCGTCTCGGCCACATCTCCCCGGCCGGTCCCCCAACTCGCGACAAGTGCGCCGGCCCCCTGCTCATATGCATACCGCGTCACGCTGTCAGTTCTACCCTCGCCGACAGCCGCAAGCCGAAAGTTGCGATCGCGGCGTTCGGTGTGGACCCCCGGCATGCCGGTTACCCCGGTGGCACCCACCACGGGTACTTCCTGCCGGGCGAAGGTGCGAGCGACAAGGCGCTGGCACTGTTCAGCTTTCCGAGCCTGGCGGCCCACGAGCAATACCGCACCCGCTTCGGTGTCGATCCCGACTTCGTCGAAGCCGATCGCATCCGCGACGACAGCGGATGCGTCCTGCGCTACGAGCGCACCTTCATGCGTCCACTGCTTCCCGCGCATGAAAAAAGCCCCTCACCTGGGGCTCAGGTGAGGGGCCCGTCGTGGAGCTGCCGGGAATTGAACCCGGGTCCTCCGCCGCTTCTTCAGGGCTTCTCCGTGTGCAGTTCGCTAGGCCTCTACTCGGATCTCTCGGTCACGCGAACAAGCCGAGATGACGATCCCAGTCGCTGTTTGCTGTCCCGTACGACTCCGCGACCGAGCCGGACGGTGAAGCTCTCTAGCTGATGCCAGTACCCGGGCCGAGAGCAAACCCGGACTGACAGACACGCTCTACTGCTTAGGCAGCGAGAGCGTAGTCGCGCTGATGAGAATCGGCGCTTATTGGGTTACAGCGACGCTTACGGTGGTCTCCTGCCTGCACCGACACGCTTCCCCTGAATCGACGTACGCAGTCGAAACCGATCAGCCCCGTAGTCAACTCAGTTGAACACCCGGCTGGTGGGCCGGGCTGTTCATACTAACATCACTTCGCCTTCATCCATTCCCGCCGGTCAGCGCATGCCTTTCACGCGCCGGCCGAGTTCGCGCGTCACCTCACGCTCCGCGGTGCGGCGGGCCAGATCGTGGCGCTTGTCGTAGTCCTGCTTACCCTTGGCCAGCGCCAGTTCGACCTTCACCTTGCCGTCGGTGAAGTACATCGACAGCGGGACGAGGGTCTGCGAGCTCTCCTTGGTCTTACCGGTGAGCTTGTCGATCTCGCGACGGTGCAGCAGCAGTTTGCGGGTGCGGCGCGGGGCGTGGTTGGTCCAGGTGCCGTGCCCGTATTCGGGAATGTGCAGGCCACGCAGCCACACCTCACCGTCGTCGATGGTGGCGTAGGCGTCCACCAGCGACGCCTTACCCTCCCGCAGGCTCTTCACCTCGGTACCGACCAGCGCGATCCCCGCCTCGAAGATGTCGAGGATCGTGTAGTTGTGCCGCGCCTTGCGGTTGGTGGCGATGACCTTGCGCCCCTTCTCCTTCATGAACACCTTTCCCTCGACTCCGCGCAGCTCGGCGGCGCTCCACGCTGTCATTGTGCCTCGATGCCCGCTGAGCGTACGGACCTGTCCGGTTTACACGGCCGCCGAACAGAAGGAAAACGAAATTCCGGCCCGGAACATGCCGTGATCCGGCTCACGGTCGGCTGACATCCGGCAACCGGCCCCGGCCGCCCGGAGGCCGGCGCCGCGGGGACGAACCACCGCACCGGAGGGCGTCGGCTGCGGACGAATGCGGACATCCCCACCGCCGGGAACCGATTCCGTGTGCCCTTCGCCGCGCGAGCGCGCAAAATGGTTGCGTGACAACGGTACCCAGATTCAGAGTGAGCACCGCCTCGGATCGTGTACTCGACGACCCGACCGATGCGCAACTACACGACCTCCTGGCCGAGTTGGATTATCGAGAACCCCAACTCGTCGTCGAACGCCCGGGTTCGCCTGCGGCCCAACACTATCTGCGCGTCGAGATGGATCGGCGCATCGATCCCGACGACGGTCGCGGCTATATCGTCGAGTACGGCGGGGGCGGGCCGGGTATGCAGTTCCGCGCCAGCGTGCGCGACACCGCGCGCTGGGGAACTCCGCACTCCCCCGCCTTCGAACTCGTCGCAAAGACCGTGCAGGACTGGGCCTTTCAACGCTACGGCTGGC